>NZ_BAAGAB020000003.1:0-120984 GCF_047159895.1 Lysobacter xanthus | reverse complement strand
CTGGCTGCGCACGCGGATCGCCGCCGACTGGCCGGACCACGCCGACGCCATCGCGCTCGCCAGCGCGCAGCCGCCGCCGATGTGGCTGCGCGTGAATTCGCGACGCATCGCCCGCGACGACTACGCACGCCGTCTCGCGGACGCCGGCATCGAGGCGATCGCCGACGACGACCTGCCCGATGCGCTGCGCCTTGCGACCGCGGTGCCGGTCGCGCAGCTGCCGGGGTTCGACGAGGGGCTCGTCACGGTGCAGGACGCCTCCGCGCAGGCGGTCGCCGACGCGCTCGCGCCGCAGGGGCCGCGCGTGCTCGACGCGTGCGCGGCGCCCGGCGGCAAGACGACTCACCTGCTCGAGCGGGACACCGCGACGTCGGTCACCGCACTCGACATCGAGCCGAAGCGGCTTCGGCAGGTGGGCGATGCGGTGCAACGCCTCGGCTTCGACGGTCGCGCACGCCTGGTCGCCGCGGACGCCGCCGACACCGCCGCGTGGTGGGATGGCGTGCCGTTCGATGCGGTGCTGCTCGATGCGCCGTGCTCGGCGACGGGCATCGTGCGACGCCAGCCCGACGTGGTGCTGCACCGTCGCGAGAGCGACCTCGCCGCTCTCCTGCCGCTGCAGGCGCGCCTGCTCGATGCGCTGTGGGGCGTGGTCGCGCCGGGCGGCGTGCTCGTCTACGCGACGTGCTCGATCCTGCGCGACGAGAACGAACGGCAGGTCGACGCCTTCCTCGCGCGCAGGGCGCAGGCGGTGGTCGAGCCGCTCGATGCGCGCTTCGGTCGCGCGAGCGGCGCGGGCCGGCAGGTGCTGCCGGGCGAGCGCGGCCGCGACGGCTTCTTCTATGCGCGGCTGCGCAAGGCCTGAAGCGCGCGTCGCTATGATCGGCCGATGCTGAAGACCGCCGACTCCCGCGAGCGCTGGCTGTTCTGGCTCGTCGCATTGCTCGTGCTGGGCGCCGGGCTCGGCCTGCGCGATCCGTGGCCCGCCGACGAGCCGCGCTTCGCGCTGGTCGCGAAGCAGATGGTCGAGAGCGGCGAGTGGCTGTTCCCGATGCGCGGCGACGAACTGTATTCCGACAAGCCCCCGCTCTTCATGTGGCTGCAGGCGATCGCCCTGTCGCTCACCGGCCACCTGCGCGTCGCGTTCCTGCTGCCGTCGCTGCTGGCCTCGCTCGGCACGCTCGCGCTGGTGCGCGACCTCGGTGCGCGCCTCTACGACCGCCGCGCCGGCGTGCATGCGGCGTGGGCGCTGCTCTTCACCTTCGCGTTCACGTTCCAGGCGCGACGCGCGCAGATCGATCCGCTGCTCGTGTTCTGGGTGACGCTGTCGGTGTACGGCCTGCTGCGGCACGTGCTGCGCGGACCCGACCTGCGCTGGTGGCTGGTCGGCTGGTTCGCCGCGGGCCTCGGCGTGATCACCAAGGGCGTCGGCGTCATCGCGCTGCTCGTGCTGGTTCCCGCGGCGATCGCGCGGGCACGAGGCTGGGCCCACGTGGCGCCGATGGGCTGGCGACGTCCGGCCACGTGGCTCGGCCCGCTGATGCTGCTGCTGCCGCTCGCCGCCTGGCTCGCGCCGATGCTGTGGACGGTCGCGCACAGCGCGGACCCCGCGCTGCACGGCTATGCCGACGACATCCTGCTTCGACAGACCGCCAAGCGCTATGCGGACCCGTGGCATCACCGCCAGCCGGCGTACTACTTCCTCGTCGTGATCGCGACGCAATGGCTGCCGACGGTGCTCGCGCTGCCCTGGGCCTGGCGCGGCTGGCGCGAGGCGCTGCGTGCGCGCGACGGACGCCTCGCCGTGCTGCTCGGCGGCGTCGCGATGGTCCTGCTGTTCTTCAGCCTCAGCGCGGGCAAGCGCGAGGTCTACATCCTGCCGGCGCTGCCGCTGCTGTGCCTCGCGCTGGGGCCGTGGTTGCCGGGCATCGTCGAGCGGACGGGCGTGCGGCGGCTCGCCTTCGCGTTCGCGGCGACGATCGCGCTGCTCGCGGCCGTGGCCGGCGGCCTCGTCGTGTTCGGCCATCCCGGTTTCGAGCAGCGCCTCGACGAGGCACGCGGGCTGGTCGGTGGGGCGGACGCGCTGGGTCGCGTGCTGCTCGCGGTCGGTGCATGGGGCATCGCGATGCTGCTGCTGTTCGGCGTGCGACGCGGCGTGGGCGCGTTGCTGGGCACGCTGACCGGGCTGTGGCTGCTGATCGGCCTCGCCGCCCAGCCGCTGCTCAATGATGCGAGCTCGGCGCGCGGGGTGATGCAGCGTGCCGAAGCACGACTCGCCCCGACCGACGAGCTCGGCCTCGTCGCATGGAAGGAGCAGAACCTGCTGATGGCGCAGCGTCCGGCGCGGACGTTCGGCTTCAAGCGCATGCCGGCGGAGCAGTTCGCCGATGCGCTGGCCTGGCAGCGTGCCGTGCCGTCGCGGCGCTGGCTGATGCTCGAGGACGATGCGCTCCCGTCCTGCATCGATCGTCGCCTCGCGGTGTTCGTGGGCCACAGCAACCGTCGCGAATGGTGGCTGCTGCCGCCCGTCGCCTCATCCGCCTGCGCGGTCGCGACGGCCCGGTAGACTGCGCTCGCCCTTCCGGCAGGATGCCCGTGTGACCGCCGAACCGACCGGACCCGTTCCCTGGCTGAGCCTGCTGCTGCCCGTCTACAACGTGCGGCCCTGGCTGCGCGCCTGCGTCGAGTCGATCGTCGGGCAGGGCGTCGACGGGATCGAAGTGGTCCTGGTCGACGACGTTTCGACCGACGGTTCGGGCGAGCTCGCCCGCGAGCTCGAGGCCGAGCATCCCGGCGTCGTCCGCGTGATCGCGCACGAGACCAACTGCGGGGTCTCCTGCGCCCGCAACACGCTGCTCGCGAACGCACGCGGCGACTACGTCTGGTTCGTGGACTCCGACGACGTCGTCTGCGACGGCGCGATCGCCGCGCTGCGCTCGCTGCTCCAGCGCAACAGTGCGCCGGACCTGGTGCTCTGCGACTACCGCCTCGTGCGGTCGCCGTTCCGCCTCAAGCATCGCCTGCGCGGCGAGCTTCACCGGCGCACGTTCGACGGGCCGGCGCGCGTGCTGCTCGACGACCGCGCGCAACTGATCGAAGGCGTGCTGGCGCGCGGCCAGCTGCACGTCTGGTCGAAGATCGCGCGCCGTGCGATCTGGCAGCAGGTCTCGTTTCCCGAGGGCCGCTACTTCGAGGACATCGCGGCGATGGCGCCGCTGTTCGCGCATGCGCGGTCGTTCTACTACGTGCCGGAGCCCTGGATCGGTTATCGCCAGCGCGAGAACTCGATCATGCGCGAGCTCACGCCGGTGAAGCTCGCGCATCTCAATGAGGCGGTCGTCGGACTGCACCAGGCGATGCTGGCCGATCCGGCGGGCCTTCCGCCGCGCGCACGCTTCGCGCTCGACCATTTCTGCCTCCGCACCTACGCCTCGCTCGCCCGGCGCTTCCGGCGGGGCTTGTGCGCCCAGCAGGACGAGGTGCGGATGCAGTGCCGGCGCAGCCTCGGCGAGCTGTTCCCGTCGGGGATCGGGGGCGTGCTCGCCGGCTATCGACGCCGCGGCTGGCTGGTGCGCAGCCTGCGCTCGCGCTACTACCTCGGGCGACTGGGCTGGCTGCCGCATTGAGTGGCCCGAAGCTGCGCGTGTTGCACTTCGTCACCGGCGGGTTTTCCGGCGGTGCGACGCAGGTCGCGATCGCGCTCGTCAATGCGCATCGCAACGGCACCGACATCGAACCGCTGCTGGTGCTGCGCCGCAAGCGGCGCGGCGATCCCGCACGCATCGAGGAACTTCGCGCGGCCGGCGTTCCGCTCGAGGTGGTGACCGGCGCGACGCACCTCGCCACCGTGCTCGCGCTCGCCCGGTTGTGCCGGCGCTGGAAGCCCGACGTGCTGGTGGCGCACGGTTTCTCGGAACATCTCTGGGGCCGCTACGCCGGCCTGCTCGCCGGGGTGCCCGCACTGGTGCACGTCGAGCACAACACACGCGAGCGCTACACGGGGTGGCGTCGCGCGCAGACGCGTTGGCTCGCGAGGCGCACGGCGCGCATCGTCGGCTGCTCGGAGGGCGTGCGCGAGGCCCTGCTCGCGATGGGCATGCCCGCCGACCGCACCATCGCCATTCCGAACGGCATCCGTACGGCGCCGTTCGACGCGGCACCGTCGCATCCGCTGCCCTCGCGCGTGCCCGGCATCGCCATGGTCGCGCGCTACTCGAAGCAGAAGGACCACGCGACGCTCGTGCGCGCCGTCCGCCTGCTGCACGATCGCGGCCTCGCGCCGCCCGTGCTGTTCGCCGGTGCCGGCAAGCCGACGCATCGCGGCCCCATCGAAGCGCTCGTCCGCGAGCTCGGCCTCGAGGCGCAGGTGACGTTCCTCGGCCTGCATCGCGACGTGCCCGGCCTGCTCATGGGCCATCGCATCGCGGTGCTGTCCACGCACTACGAGGGCATGCCGCTCGCGCTGATCGAAGGCATGGCGGCGGGCTGCGCGGTGGTCGGCAGTGCCGTGCCGGGGGTGCGCGAGACGTTGCGCGACGGCGTCGACGGCCTGCTCGTGCGCGAGTCGGACCCGGTCGCGCTGGCCGACGCGCTCGAACGGCTGCTGCGCGACGACGCACTCGCCATGTCGCTCGCCGCGGCCGCACGCGAGGTCGCGATCACGCGCTACAGCCGCGAGCGGATGGCGGCCGACTACGAGGCGATGCTGCGCGACGTCGGGCGCCGCTGAGACCGATCAACCCGCTGCAAGACGCCACAGCAGTCCCACCAGCGACGCGACCCACGACACCGCGACGTAGAGCCGCAGGTGCTGCGCGCTCAGCAGCCCCGCCCAGAGGTCGACGACGAGCGCCGCGCGCCAGCCCTCGAGCACCTCGGCGCCGTCGTACAGGACGACCCACGCGCAGAAGGCGGTGTAGACCAGGAAGCCGGCGATCGCCATGCGCGGTGCCCGAGTGGGGGAGAAGCGCCAGTCTCGCGGCCGGCGTCGTCAGTAGCAATCCGGCCAGTAGGGATTGCTGCCATCGGGCTGCAGCGAGAAGCGCTTGTACGTCCACTGGTACTGCGCCGGATCGCGGCGCGCCACCTGCTCCACCGCGGCGTTGAGCGCGGCGACCGACGTGGGGATGTCGCGGCTCGACACGCCGGCGGGTGCGGGCTCGACGTGCAGTGCGAACCGCGGGCCGTCCGCGTCCTCGCCGATGCACTCGCACCACGCGACGAGCACCGTCGCGCCGGTGCGGGCGGCGAGCCGGCCGAGCAGGCTCATGGTCAGCGCGGGGCGGTCGAAGAACGGGGCGAACTCGCCGTCGCCCTGCTTGGGCTGCTGGTCCGGGAGGATGCCGACGACGCCGCCGCCCTGCAGCCACTTGAAGAGCTGGCGCGCGCCCGCGGCCTCGGCGCGGATCTGGGTGACCCGTCCCGGGTCGCCCTGCGCCGCACGCACGCGGTTGAGGAAGGCGTCGCCAACGCGCGACTCCGGCGGCGCGTAGAGGATCGCCAGCGGCGTGCGCGAGGCGAGCCACTGGTTGAGCAGTTCCCAGTTGCCGTGATGCGGCGCGGCGACGATGACGCCGTGGCCGGCCGTGATCGCCGCAGCGAGGCGATCGGCGCCATGCTGCTCGACGATCCGCGCGAGGTTGCGTGCCGGCGGACGCGTCCACAGCCGCAGTGTCGCGAGCGCCTGCCGCGCGGTGGTCCGGAGGATCTCGCGGCGCAGCGCCTCGCGCTCGCCGGCCGGCAGGTCGGGATACGCGAGTTCGAGGTTGCGCGCGGCGATGCGCGCCTCGCGGCTGCCGCGGCGCAGTTCGCGCGCGGCCACGGCGTCGGCGAGGCGCGCCAGCCAGCGCCAGGGCAGCGCGGCGAGGGCACGCGCAAGGAAGTGGAGGAGGGCGGCGAGCACGCGGGGCATCCGGCCAGTCTACGGAAGCGCGTGGGGCCGGCCTGTGCCGGACGGCCCGGTCGCCTGCTAGCCTGCCCGCATGCCGCCCCGGACGCCCGAATGCTCGCCCTGATCCAGCGCGTCACCCGCGCCGACGTGGTGGTGGACGGCGCGACGGTCGGGGCGATCGGGCCCGGACTGCTCGCCTTGGTCGGCATCGAGCCGGGCGACGGCGAGGCGCAGGTCGCCCGCATGGCGCAGCGCCTGCTCGGCTACCGCGTCTTCGCCGACGAGGCCGGGCGGATGAACCTCGGGCTGGCCCAGTCGGGCGGCGGGCTGCTGCTCGTCAGCCAGTTCACGCTGGCCGCCGACACCGCCTCCGGCATGCGGCCCGGTTTCCAGACCGCCGCGGCGCCCGGGGTCGCTGAACCCCTCTTCAACCGCCTCGTCGATGCATGCCGATCGGCCCACGGGGTGGTGGAAACGGGCCGTTTCGGCGCCCATATGACCGTCAGTCTGGTCAACGACGGCCCGGTCACCTTCCTGCTGCGGGCCTGACCCCCTTCAGCTTCCGGCCGCTTCGCGGGCCAGTCCCGCAGGCCGCGCTGGTATAATGCACGGTTCCCTCGACCCCCTTTCACTGGTGGCGCAGCCCATGGCGAACGAACGTCAGACCCCGCAGTCCGATATCAAGCAACTGATCAGCAAGGGTCTGGAGCAGGGCTACCTCACCTATGCCGAGGTGAACGACCACCTGCCCGATGACGTCGTCGATCCCGAACAGATCGAAGACATCATCGGCATGATCAACGGCATGGGCATCCAGGTGCATGAAGTCGCACCGGACGCCGAAACGCTGCTGCTCGCTGGCGAGAGCGGCAGCGGCCGCGAGGTCGACGACACCGCCGCCGAGGAAGCCGCCGCGGCGCTCGTCTCGCTCGACTCCGAGGGCGGCCGCACGACCGACCCGGTGCGCATGTACATGCGTGAGATGGGCACGGTTGAACTGCTGACCCGCGAGGGCGAGATCGCGATCGCCAAGCGCATCGAGGAAGGCCTCTCGCAGGTCCAGGCCTCGCTCGCCTCGTTCCCGGGCACGATCGCGCAGATCCTCGGCGACTACGAGCTGCACAAGGCGGGCAAGAAGCGCCTTGCCGAAGTCATCGTCGGCTTCCTCGACCAGATCGACGAAGTGCCGCCGGAGATCCCGCCGGTGGTGGCCGATGCCGATGCCGACGCGGACGACGAGGAAGAAGTCGAAGGCGCCGAAGAGGCCGAGGAAGCCGGCCCGACCGGTCCGGATCCGCTCGAGGTCGCGGCCCGCCTCGGCGCGCTCGGCGAGCTCTACGCCAAGTTCGAGAAGTGCCATACCAAGTACGGCCCGGACCACAAGAACACCAAGAAGGTGCGCGAGGAGATGGCGGAGATCTTCGTCACCCTCAAGCTGCCGCTCAACCTTACCGACGCGCTGGTGCGCAACCTGCGTGAGTCCATCGCGAAGGTGAAGGAACACGAGCGTCGCATCCTCGACCTGTCCGTGCGCGTCGCGAAGATGCCGCGCAAGGACTTCATCCGCGCGTGGGACGGGAACCAGACCAACCTCGAGTGGGTCGACGAGCTGCTCAAGCGCAAGCAGAAGTGGGCCTCGGCCCTGCGCGACGTCAAGGACCGCATCGTCTTCGAACAGCAGGCGACGATCGACGAAGAGCAGCGCATGAAGGTGACGCTGCTGGAGCTGAAGGACATCAGCCGCCACATGGCTTACGGCGAGGCCAAGGCGCGCAAGGCGAAGAAGGAGATGGTCGAGGCGAACCTGCGCCTCGTGATCTCGATCGCCAAGAAGTACACCAACCGCGGCCTGCAGTTCCTCGACCTCATCCAGGAAGGCAACATCGGCCTGATGAAGGCGGTCGACAAGTTCGAATACCGCCGCGGCTACAAGTTTTCGACCTACGCCACGTGGTGGATCCGCCAGGCGATCACGCGCTCGATCGCCGACCAGGCACGCACGATCCGCATTCCCGTGCACATGATCGAGACGATCAACAAGCTCAACCGCATTTCCCGCCAGATGCTCCAGCAGTACGGCCGCGAGCCGACGCCGGAGGAGCTGGCCAAGGAAATGGACATGCCGGAGGACAAGATCCGGAAGGTCATGAAGATCGCGAAGGAGCCCATCTCGATGGAGACTCCGATCGGCGACGACGAGGATTCGCACCTCGGCGACTTCATCGAGGACACGAACGTCATGTCCCCGATCGACGCGACCACCGACATCAACCTCTCGGAGACGGTGCGCGACGTGCTCGCCAGCCTCACCCCGCGCGAGGCGAAGGTGCTGCGCATGCGCTTCGGCATCGACATGAACACCGACCACACGCTGGAAGAGGTCGGCAAGCAGTTCGACGTGACGCGCGAGCGCATCCGCCAGATCGAGGCCAAGGCGCTGCGCAAGCTGCGTCATCCGAGCCGCTCGGAGCAGCTGCGTTCCTTCCTCGACATCGAGTAAGCGAAACCCCCTCGCAATGCGTACGAGCCCGCCATCCGGCGGGCTCGTCGTTTGTGCAGTCGCTACAATCGCGATGCTGCGGGCCTATAGCTCAACGGTTAGAGCACGGGACTCATAATCCCTTGGTTCCAGGTTCGAATCCTGGTGGGCCCACGATCACCGCGCCATGCGGCGCATGGCCGCTTCGCCTCGCTCGCCGGTCGGCTCGCTCCCAGCGATCGGCGCCGCCGGTACAGCTCGCAGCCCAACTGCGTGGCAGCCGCGCGCGATCGCAGTGACCTCGACCGCGTGCGGCGGCTTACGCCTCACGCAGGAAGCCGATGATCTGCTCTTCGGAAAAGCGCTTCTTCACGTCCAATCTCCTTGCTGTCGGGGATTGGACTCCAGATCGGCGTGCTACTCAAAACCGGGGGGACGTCGCCGTCCGGGTTGAATACGACGTGCGCCTGCGTGCAATCCCCGGCCCGGTCGGGCTCGCACCGACCAGCACGGTCGTCGTTCGCGACCGTCGAGCGAACGGCTCCGCCATCGCAACGTGCCGTCGGGCCGCGTCCGTCGACCGCACCGGATCCAGCCAGGCGCGGGCGGTCGCGTTTTTTGGTCGCGCGCCCGTGCTGTGCTCGACGCGTGCGCGTCGCTCAGCGTCCCGTACGGCACAGGCTGCCCCGTCAGCGCCGCTGTCGGCCGGCATCACGCCTCGTGCACACCCGTGGCCGACCATGGCGCCATGCGATTCCTCGACGCCGAGCTGCGCCCCGTCCCCGTCACCCGTGCACTGTCGCCGGTCCTGACGGCCGGACTCGTGACCGCGGCCGCGGCGCTGTTCAGCCTCGCGAGCGGCCATGGCGCGGCCGGCATGCTGCCGCTGTTTCCGGCGGTGCTGCTCGGTGCGCTGATGGCCGAAGCGGGAATCTCGCCGCAGCGGTCGCCGCGCGCCATGCTGGCTGCGCTGCCTCTGGTGGGCCTGCTGCTGGTGGGTGCCGCGCAGCTCGCTGCCGTGGTCGCGCCGGCGACCTGATCCGCTCCGCAGCTGTCGGCGTCGCGCCTCAGCGGCGTCGCGCCAGCCACCGATCGAGCCCGGCCGCGAAGGCCTGCCGGTCACGCGCATTGAACGGCGCGGGCCCGCCGGTCGCGATGCCCGCGCCGCGCAGCTCGTCCATGAAGTTCCGCATCGACAGCCGCTCGGCGATCGTCTCGGCCGTATAGGGTTCGCCGCGCGGATTCATCGCCGTCGCGCCGGACTCGACCACCTTCGCCGCCAGCGGAATGTCCTGCGTCACGACCAAGTCCCCCGGGCGCACCTGGTCGGCGATCTCGCGGTCGGCCTCGTCGGGGCCCTGCGCCACCTGCAGCGTGCGCAGCCAAAGCGAGGTCGGCAGCCGGATCCACTGGTTCGCGACGAACACCACGTGCACCTGCGCGCGGTTCGCCGCCCGCACGAGCATCTCGCGCACCGGACCCGGGCACGCATCGGCGTCGACCCAGATGCGCGCGGCGTCGGTCACAGCTTGCGGACGCGGAACTTGCGGGCCTTGATGCGGCCTTCCTGCAGGCGCGACAGCGCGAGTGCCGCCTGCGCGCGTGCGATCGCGACGTAGCTGCGCGTGGCGAAGACATCGATCTTGCCGATCGCATTGGCCTTGAGGCCCGCGTCGCCCGTCAGCGCACCGACGATGTCGCCCGGGCGCAGCTTGTCGGTGCGGCCGCCGTCGATGCGCAGCGTGACCATCGGTGCGCGGACGCCGACGTTCGCGCGCAGTGCGGCGAGCGGCGGCCGCTGCAGGTCGATGCGCAGGCCGAGCGCCTCTTCGACGACGCGCAGCCGCGGCAGCTCGCGCGGCGTGCACAGCGTGAGCGCGAGCCCGCCGCGGCCGGCGCGGCCGGTGCGACCGATGCGGTGGACGTAGGTATCGGCGTCGTGCGGCACGTCGTAGTTCACGACCGCGGCGAGGTCCTCGACGTCGAGGCCGCGCGCGGCGACGTCGCTCGCCACCAGCACGCCGCAGCTGCGGTTGGCGAAGCGCACCAGCACCTCCTCGCGGTCGCGCTGCTCCATGTCGCCATGCAGCGCGAGCGCGGAGAAGCCGAGGTGCGCGAGCGAGGCGACGACTTCCTCGGTGTCCTTGCGCATGTTGCAGAACACCACCGCGCTGTCGGCGCCTTCGCCGATCAGCAGGCCGGCGAGCGCGGCCGGCTTCTGCGCCGGCTCGACCTCGTAGAACCGCTGCTGGATCGACGGGGCGTCCGCGGCCGCGTCGACGGTGACCTCGACCGGATCGCGCATCGTGGCGCGCGCCACGTCGCGGATCGCCTCCGGATAGGTCGCGGAGAACAGCAGCGTCTGGCGGTCCTTCGGCGTCGACTTCACGATCTCCCGGATCGGTTCCTCGAAGCCCATGTCGAGCATGCGGTCGGCCTCGTCGAGCACGAGCACGCGCACGCCGCGGAGGTCGAGCACCTTCTTGCGCAGCAACTCCTGCACGCGGCCCGGCGTGCCGACCACGACGTGCGGCGGATGCTCGAGCGAGGCGAGTTGCGGGCCCAGCGCGACGCCGCCGGTGAGCGTCAGCAGCTTCAGGTTGGGGAGGCCGGTGCCGAGCCGGCGCACGCTCTTGGCGACCTGGTCGGCGAGTTCGCGCGTCGGGCAGAGCACCAGCGCCTGCACGCGGATGTCGGCGAGGTCCATGCGCTGCAGCAGCGCGAGGCCGAAGGCGGCGGTCTTGCCGCTGCCGGTCGGCGCCTGGCCGATCAGGTCGCGGCCGTCGAGCAGCGGCGGCAACGCGCGGGCCTGCACGGGCGTCATGCGCACGTGGCCGAGGGCGTCGAGGCCCTGGAACAGGGCGGGCGCGAGCGGGAGGGTGGTGAATTCGGGCGCGTTTTCCATGCGCCATGATACGGGCCGGCGCCGGACGGCCCGGTCGAGCGGATCAGGCAGTGCCGAGGCAGCGCCGCAGCGCGTCCAGCAGCCGTTCGATGTCGACCGGTTTCACCAGCGCCGCGCAGCCGTAGCGGTGTGCGACGTGTTCGGCATCGGTGGCGCCGGAAACCACGATCACCGGCAGTCGCGCACGCGCGGGCGCCTGGCTCGCGCGCAGCGCGGCGAGCACTTCCCAGCCGTCCATTACCGGCATCATCAGGTCGAGCAGCAGCACGTCGGGCGGGCCGTCGCGATCGATCGCCTCCAGCCCGGCGCGGCCATCGGCGGCGACGCGGACGTCGAAGCCCTCGAACTCGAGCACGTCGCGCAGGCTTTCGCGAATCTCCGCGCTGTCCTCGACCACCAGCACGCGCGGCAGGCTCATGCGGGCCCCCGGCTGGGCAGCAACATGCGGAAAGCGCAGGTACGCACGCGCGGCCGCCGGCAGCTTGTCCCACTCGGTGATGCCCGCGGTGCTCTCGTCCCAGCCGGGGAACTCCAGGTACACCGGCGTGCACTCGTCCCAGCCCGCGGCGTCCAGCGGGGCGTACTCGGTGCGCTTGCCGCGGTACTCGTAGGCGATGCAGATCTTGAGCTTCTCCATCCCGTCGAGGATGTCGAGCTTGGTGATGCACAGGCCGGTGATGCCGTTGATGGCCACGGCGCGCTTGAGCGCGACGATGTCCATCCAGCCGCAGCGACGCGGACGCCCGGTGGTCGCGCCGTACTCTTGCCCGCGATCGCGGATGCCCTGCCCGATCGCGTCGTCGAGCTCGGTCGGGAACGGGCCGCCGCCGACGCGCGTGGCATAGGCCTTGGCGATGCCGAGCACGTAGTCGATCGCGTCCGCACCCACGCCCGTGCCGGCCATTGCGCCGCCCACCGTGGTGTTCGACGAGGTGACGTACGGGTACGTGCCGTGGTCGATGTCCAGCAGCGAGCCCTGCGCGCCTTCGAACATGACGCGCTTGCCCTGCTTGCGCAGCTCGTGAAGGATGCCGGCCACGTCCGCCTTCATCGGCTCGACGTATTCCCCGAACGCGAGCGCCTCGTCGAGCGTCTGCTGGTAGTCGACCGCGTCGACGCCGAGATACTTCGTGAGCACGAAGTTGTGATAGTCGAGCGCGCTGCGCAGCTTCTCGGCGAGTTCGGCCGGGTAATGCAGGTCCGCGACGCGGATGCCGCGACGCGCGACCTTGTCCTCGTACGCCGGGCCGATGCCGCGACCGGTCGTGCCGATCGCCTTTCCGCCGGCGGCCTTCTCGCGCGCCTGATCCAGCGCGATGTGGTACGGCATGATCAGCGGCGTCGCGGGCGAGATCTTCAGGCGCGAGCGCACTTCGACGCCGTTGCCCTCGAGCTCGGCGATCTCCTTCTGCAGCGCGCCCGGGTGCAGCACCACGCCGTTGCCGATCAGGCACAGCGCGTCGGGGCGCAGGATGCCGGACGGAATCAGGTGCAGCACGGTCTTCTTGCCGCCGATCACGAGCGTGTGGCCGGCGTTGTGGCCGCCCTGGAAGCGCACGACCGCGCCGATTTCCTCGGTCAGCAGGTCGACGATCTTGCCCTTGCCCTCGTCGCCCCACTGCGCGCCCAGCACCACCACCGACTGACCCATTGCCGCCTCTCCGTTTTCGCTGCAGTTGCGTAGGTTGCGCCCGGCCGCGTGGACGCGCGGCATCGGGGGAGGCGCGGCAGCACGCGCGGTACCGCGTCGCTACGACGCGGACTCCTCCGGCCGGCCCGCCGTGGCGGACCGCAGACACGAGAAAAGCCGGCGGGTGTCCCCGTCCGGCTTTTGTGCATTATCCGGGTTTCCGCGGGCCCCGGCCACCCCGTCCGTCGATCAGAGGCGTACGAGCCACAGCGATCCGAGTCCGGCCAGCACGACGATGGCGCCGAACAGGCGCAGCTGGCCAACGCTGAGCGCGTACAGCCGCTCCGCCGTCCGCTTCCAGCCCTCGGGCGTGAGGAAGAGGAACAGCCCTTCCAGCACCGCCACCAGGCAGAGCGCGGACAGCAGGTCCCGCGCCATCAACGATCGGACTTGAGGTACTGGAGGAACGGGTCGCCCTTGTCGACGACGATCACCGTCTGCCCGTTGCCGAAGGCGCGCCGGTAGGCCTCCAGGCTGCGCTGGAAGGCGAAGAAGCCCGGATCCTTCTGCGCGGCCTCGGCGTAGAGCCGCGCGGCCTCCGCATCGCCCTCGCCGCGCAGCTGCTGCGCGTCGCGCTCGGCCTCGGCGACGATCACGGCGCTGTCGCGATCGGCGTCCGCACGGATGCGCTGGGCCTGCTCCGCACCTTCCGCACGCAGCTGGCTCGCCACCTGCTGGCGCTGCGCCCGCATGCGGCTGTAGACGTCGCCGATCACCCGGCTGTCCGTCGGCAGGTCGAGCTGCTTGATGCGCAGGTCGAAAATCCGCACGCCGAGCGTCGAAGCGCCCTTGTTGATGGTGGCCAACTGCTTGGCGACGATCCGGCTGCGGTCGCCCGACACCACTTCCGACAGCGTGCGCGCGTTGATCTCGTTGCGCAGCGCGTCCTTGATGATCGGCGCGAGGCGGTCGATCGCGACGCTCTCGTCGCCACCGGTCGCGCGATAGAAGGCGCGCAGGTTCTCGATCCGGCCGACCGCGAAGAAGTCGACGCTCACGTCCTTGCGCTCGGACGTGAAGTAGCGCTCGGGCTCGGCGGGCAGCACGTCGAGGCGGCGGTCGAAGACGCGCGCGGACTCGACGAGCGGGAACTTGAAGTGCAGGCCGGGGCCGAGGTCGGTGCGCACGAGGCGGCCGAGGTTGAGCACGATGGCGCTGTGGCCTTCGGGCACGACGAAGACCGAGCCCGTCAGCGCGATCAGGGTCGCGACCACCAGGGCGATCAGGGCGGGAAATCTCATCGTTCGTCTCCTCCGCTACGCGGCGCACGCGGCCCGCGCGGCCCGCGACCGCTCGACTCGGTCGCACTGACGGTGGGCAGCAGGTCCGGCACCAGCGCCGGTGCGGCCTGCGGCTGCGCCGGCGACAGCAGAGGCGGCGCCGCAGTGCCCGCCGCGGCCTGCGGCGGCCCCATCGGCACGTAGATCAGCTGGCGCGAGTCGCCGCCGACGATCGTGCGGTTCTCGGCGAGCACCTGCTGCACGGTCTCCAGCCACAGGCGCTTGCGGGTGACGTCCGGGGCGGCCTTGTACTGCTCGACGAGCAGCGAGAACCGCTGCGCGTCGCCGGTCGCACGCGCGATCGCCGTCGCGCGCTCGCCCTCGGCGGTCGCACGGATGCGCGAGGCCCGGCCACGCGCTTCCGGCACCACCTTCGCGGCGTCCGCGCGTGCCTCGCTGATCAGGCGGTCCTTGTCCTGCTGCGCGCTGTTGAAGTCGTCGAACGCGGGCTTCACCTCTTCGGGCGGGCGCGCGTTCGGCAGGTTGAGCTCGGTGACCGACAGGCCGGTGCTGTAGGCGTCGAGCAGGCGTTGCAGCTCGACCTTCGCCTGGTCGGCCAGTCGGCTGCGCGCACCCAGCACGGTGTCGAGCTTGGAGCGGCCCACCATCTCGCGCACCGTCGACAGCGACGCCTCCTTCAGCACCTCGTCCGCATTGCGCGTGCCGAACAGGTATTTCTCCGGGTCGGAAACGCGGTACTGCACGTTGAGCTCGACCGAGACGATGTTCTCGTCCGCGGTGAGCACGGGCACCGTCGTCGCGTAGTTCTCGATCCGCGTGGCGTTGACCTTGATGACGCGCTCGAACGGCCACGGCATCTTGAGGTTCGGACCCGGGGTCAGCACGCGCACGAACTGGCCGAAGCGCAGCACGACGCCCCGCTGCTGCTCGGACACCAGGACGAACGAGGTGAACACCAGCCAGAGGCCGAGGAGGAGCGGGATCCAGCGCAGCGGGCTGCCGCCGTCGAGCATGTTGCGGAGGCGGTCGACGAGATCGGCGGGGCCGAAGCCGCGTCCTCCCTTGCGGGGGCGGCGGTCGCCGTCGCCGTTGTCACTGCCGGGCGTGTTCCAGGCCATGCGGGCTCCTGAGGGGGCGCGGTGCCACCGCCGCCGGGCGCGCGCGAGCGGCCTTCGCGGGTCGGCGTCGCCGGCGCGGGATTGTCCGGATTCTAGGTGGGGGGTCCTGCCGCCTCAACCAAGGGGCGCAGGCTCATCCGGCGGCAAGAGCGGTGCGAGGACGTGGCCACCGGCGCCCGCCGCCATGCGATAGGCGTCGGAGCGGGCCAGGTCGAGGTCCAGCCACCAGCCGTCCTCTTCCGCCCGCTCGGCGCGGATCGCGCCGATTTCGTAGAGCCGGCCCCGCAGGCGCGCGGCCTCGCTCGGCAGGTGGATGCGTCCGGTCACGCGCTCCAGCCCCAGCATCTGGCCCAGCGCCTCGCGCAGCAGGTCGAGGCCCGTGCCGTCGCGTGCCGAGAGCCAGACGCGCGGGCGCTCCTCCACGAAGCGATCGTGGCGGGGCGCGGTGTCTTCCAGGCGGTCGATCTTGTTGAAGACCAGCAGCTGCGGGATCTCGCTCGCGCCGATGTCCTTGAGCACGGCATCGACCTGCGCGATCCGGTCGGTACGGAGCGGATCGGCGGCGTCGACGACATGCAGCAGCAGGTCCGCCTCGCGCGCTTCCGACAGCGTCGATCGGAACGCGGCGACGAGCTCGTGCGGCAGGTCGCGCACGAAGCCGACGGTATCGGCCAGCACGACGCCGCCGCCCGGCAGGTCGATGCGGCGGACGGTGGGATCGAGCGTTGCGAACAACTGGTCGGCGGCGTAGGCCGCGGCACCGGTCAGCGCATTGAACAGCGTCGACTTGCCGGCATTGGTGTAACCCACCAGCGCGACGCGCGGCAGCTCGCCCTTCAGGCGCGCGCGGCGCATCTGAGTGCGCTGCACCTCGACCTTGTCGAGCTTCTTCGACAGCTGCTCGAGGCGCTTCTGCAACAGGCGACGGTCGGTCTCGAGCTGCGTTTCGCCGGGGCCGCGCAGGCCGATCGCACCGCCGCGCTGGCGCTCGAGGTGCGTCCAGCCGCGCACGAGGCGCGTCGCCATGTGCTTGAGCTGCGCGAGCTCGACCTGCAGCTTGCCTTCGTGCGACCGCGCGCGCTGCGCGAAGATGTCGAGGATCAGGCCCGTGCGATCGACGACGCGGCGCTTGAGCACGCGCTCGAGGTTGCGCTCCTGGCCGGGCGACAGAGGATGGTTGACGAGGATCAGGTCGGCGCCGCTGGCTTCGGCGGCGGCCTGCACTTCCTCGAGCTTGCCGCTGCCGATCAGCGTGGCGGCATTCGGACGATCGATGCGTGCGGTGAGCACGGTGGCGACGGTCGCGCCCGCCGAGCGCGCGAGTTCCTGGAACTCCTCCAGCACCGTCTCGTCGAGCGGGCCGGCATGCGGCTGGATCAGGAGCGCGTGTTCGCCCTTGCGGGAGCGTTCAAACACCGTGCACCTCCCGCCGCGGGCGCATCATTCGGGAGCGACCTCCGCCCCACCCTCGCCGTCGGCCGGCTGCACGAAGCCGCCGCCCGGTCCCACGCGCACGTTGCGCGCCGGCACCACGGTGGAGATCGCGTGCTTGTAGACCATCTGGCTCACGGTGTTGCGCAGCAGGACCACGAACTGGTCGAAGGACTCGATCGTGCCCTGCAGCTTGATGCCGTTGACGAGATAGACCGACACCGGCACGCGCTCGCGGCGCAGTGCGTTCAGGAAAGGATCCTGCAGAGATTGCCCCTTCGACATCGCGTGTTCCCCACCTTTGCTCTTGTTCTCGTTATGGGCGGCCACGGGCATGCCGGGCCGTGTCGCCGCGGCTGTCCCCACGGCAGCGACGGCCCGATGGTATCGCAAAGTGGCTGATTTCCCGTGGTCGCGGCGTGCAGGCCGGGATCAACGCGGGCCTGCGAAACCCGTCACGATCCGTTCGAGACGATCGCGTTCCGAGAGCGGATCGGCGCCGATCGCATCGAGCTCGCCACGCAGCCACGTGATCTGCCGCTTCGCCAGTTGGCGCGTCGCATGGATGCCCCGTGCGCGGAACGTGGCCGCGTCGGTCGCCCCGTCGAGATGCTCCCACGCCTGCCGGTAGCCGACCGCCCGGATCGCCGGCAGGTCGAGCGGGCGCGGATGCCCGGCGAGTTCCGGCCGCGCGCGCAGCCGGCGCACCTCGTCGAGGAAGCCCGCCTCGAGCATCGCGTCGAACCGACGCTCGATGCGCGCATGGAGTTCCGCTCGGGACGTCGGCGCGAGGACGAGCCTGAGCACGCGGCACGGGAAGCGGTGCGCCGGGCGTTCGCGCCGCCAATCGCTGATCGTGCGTCCGCTGATGCGCCAGACCTCGAGCGCGCGCTGGATGCGCTGCGCGTCGGTGGCGTGGACGCGCGCTGCAGCCTCGGGGTCGACGCGTGCGAGTTCGACGTGCAGCGACGCCCAGCCGCGCTCGCGGGCTTCGGCCTCGATCGCGGCTCGCACGTCGGCATCCGCTTCGGGCATCGGCGCCAGGCCCTGCAGCAGCGCGCGGAAATACAGCCCCGTGCCGCCGGCGAGGATGGGCATCCGCCCCCGCGAGAGGATGGCGTCGACCGCCACGCGCGCGTCCACGGCGAATTCGGCGGCGGAGTACCGCTGCCACGGCTCGCGGATATCGATGAGGTGATGCGGCACGCCGTCGCGCTCGGCGGCATCGGGCTTGGCGGCGCCGATGTCGAGCCCGCGATAGACGAGCGCGGAGTCGACGCTGAGGACCTCGCCGCCGTAGCGCTTGGCCCACTCGACCGCGAGCGCCGTCTTGCCCGACGCGGTCGGGCCCATCAACGCGATCGCGACGGGGCGGCTATCCGCCGACACGCCTCAGTAGCCGTTGGCGTCGAGCGCGGCCCGCACCTGCAGGTGGCGTGCGTGCATCGCCTGCGACGGCGCGCGGTCGAGCAGGCTCGCCACCACGATCGCCACCAGGCTCACGGCGAAGCCCGGCACCATCGAATACAGCCCGGTGGGCGCGGAGAGGAACATCTCCCACAGGATGACGGTGACGGCGCCGGCGACCATGCCTGCCAGCGCGCCGTTGCGCGTCATGCGCGCCCAGACCAGCGACACCAGGACCACCGGGCCGAAGGCGGCGCCGAAACCGGCCCAGGCGTAGGACACGAGCCCGAGCACGCGGCTCTCCGGGTCGCGTGCGATGGCGATGGCCAGCAGTGCGACGCCGAGTACCGCGGCGCGCCCCACCCAGACGAGCTCGCGCTGCCCCGCGCGCGGACGCAGGAACCCGCGATAGAGGTCCTCGGTCAGCGCGCTGGAGCAGACCAGCAACTGGCAGGACAGCGTGCTCATCACCGCGGCGAGGATGGCCGACAGCAGTACGCCCGCGATCCACGGATTGAAGAGCTGCTGCGCGAGCGCGATGAACACGCGCTCGGGGTTTTCGGTCACGGGCCCGACCAGCGCCGGATGCTGCGCGTAGTAGGCATTGGCGAAGAAGCCCACCGCCATCGCGCCGCCCAGGCAGAGGACCATCCAGGTCATGCCGATCCGGCGCGCCTTGGGAATCGTCTGCAGGCCGTCCGCCGCCATGAAGCGCGCGAGGATGTGCGGCTGCCCGAAGTAGCCGAGGCCCCAGGCGAGCAGCGAGACGATGCCGACCGCGCCGAGCGAGCCGCCACGGAACGGATCGAGCTTCGCCGCGTCCATCTGCTCGACCAGCGCGAGGCTCGCCTGCGCGCCACCGGTCGCGAGCACGACCACGACGGGCGTCAGCACCAGCGCGAAGATCATCAGCGAGGCCTGGACCGTATCGGTCCAGCTCACCGCGAGGAAACCACCCACCAGCGTGTAGAGGATCGTGGCCGCCGCGCCCCACCACAGCGCCTGCGCGTAGGGAACACCGAAGACGCTCTCGAACAGGCGCGCGCCTGCGACGATGCCGCTCGCGCAGTAGACGGCGAAGAAGACGAGGATCACCAGCGACGCCAGCACGCGCAGTACGCGGCGCTGATCCTCGAAGCGATGGGTGAAGTAGTCGGGCAGCGTCAGCGCGTTCTGCGTGCGCTCGGTGTAGACGCGAAGCGGGCCCGCCACGTACTTCCAGTTGGCCCACGCGCCGGCGACCAGCCCGAGTGCGATCCACCCCTCCGACACGCCGCCCAGGTAGAGCGCGCCCGGCAGGCCCATCAGCAGCCAGCCGCTCATGTCGGACGCGCCGGCCGACAGCGCGGTGACCAGGCTGCCGAGCGAGCGGCCGCCCAGGATGTAGTCGTCGAAGCTGCGCGTGGCGCGCCATGCCAGGAAGCCGATCAGCACCATGGCGGCGAGATAGAGCCCGAACGTGACGACGAGCGGCGTACTGGCGGTCATGCGCGATCCTGCGTGGAGTCCCCGCCGCACTTTACCTGTCCGGGCGGTCGAGGCCGGCGGCGAAATTTTCGCCAGACCGACGGCCGCGCCCGGCGGGCCGTGTCCGCCGGGAGTTATCCACACCTCCACCCGCGCGGTTATCCACAGCACCTGTCGATAACCGCCGGACGGCCGCCGGTCCTCCGCCACGCACGGTAGATTGCCCCGATGCCGCTCTGGAAACGCCTCGGCTTCCTCTTCGTCTTCGTGGTCCCGGCCCTGATGCCGGTCGCCGCGGCGCTCGGTCGTGCCAGCGGCCATGCCGATGCGATGGCGTGGTTCCCGCTCGCATTCCTGTTCGTGCTGCTGCCCCTCGCCGACTACGCGCTCGGGCACGATCCCGACAATCCGGCCGAGCCGGCGCGCCTGGAGCAGGACCGGTGGTTCCCCGCGCTCACCCTGCTCGCCCTGCCCGTGCAGATCGTGCTGCTCGCCTGGTCGGCACGCTGGTTCGCGCAGGCCCCGCTCGCACCCGTCGGGATGCTGGGCTGGCTGCTGTCGCAGGGCGTAGTCAGCGGCGTGCTCGCGATCAACACGGCGCACGAGCTGATCCACAAGGACACGCGGCTCGAACGCGCCGCGGGCGGAGTCCTGCTCGCGAGCGTCGGCTACCACGGCTTCAAGATCGAGCACGTGCGCGGCCACCACGTGCATGTCTCGACGCCGGAAGACGCGTCGAGCGCACGCTACGGGCAATCGCTGTGGCATTTCCTGCCGCGCGCACTGGTGCGCAATACGGCCAATGCATGGCGGCTCGAGGCCGCGCGGCTGCGACGGCTTGGGCGGCCCGCGCTGTCGGCATCGAACGAGATGCTCGGCTGGACGCTCGCCTGGCTCGCGTCCGCAGTCGCCGCGTGGCTCTGGGCGGGCACGGTCGGGCTCGCCTTCTTCCTGCTGCAGGGGCTGTTCGCTGCGGGTTCGCTCGAGATCATCAACTACATCGAGCACTACGGCCTGGAGCGCCGACGCCTGCCCGACGGTCGCTACGAGCGCACCACGCACCTGCACTCGTGGAACTCCGACTATCGGCTGTCGAATCTGTTCCTGTTCCACCTGCAGCGCCACTCCGACCACCACGAGACGCCACGCCGGCGCTACGCCGCGCTGCTGCACCACCCCGATAGCCCGCAACTGCCGGGCGGTTACGCCTCGATGTTCGTGCTCGCCCTGTGCCCGCCGCTGTGGTTCCGCATCGTGCATCCCGTGCTGGGCCGGTGGCGCTCCAACGTCGGATGACACGCCGCCAGGACGGCGGGGCCGCGTCGTACCTCGCACGGATCGAACCGACGTCGCTCGCACATTGACCGCAGCGCCGCCGACCCGGAGCATGGCGCCTCCGTCGACCATTGGGGAATGGCCGTGTCGCAACACGTCCGTACGTTCGTCGCAGCACTCCTCCTGGGCCTCGCGGCCCCGTCGCACGCGGCGACGCTGGCGACGCAGCAACTCGTGACGCCGCTCATCCCGGGCGCCCACCACAGTGCAACGATCGGCGTGCCGGGCATGGATCCGTCCAGGCCGGTATGGGTCGCATATCGCGTCGTCGGGCTGTCGTCGTCGAAGTCTCCGACGGGCGCGGTGCATTTCTCCAACAGCTTCGACGGCATCGCGCTGCCGGCCACCGACATGATGTGGCGCATGGACGCCACCGACATGCGCAGTGGCGACACCGACTCGCTGCGCACGCAACTGCAGGCACTCGCCGCGCAGCGCAGCGAGCCACAGCTCGCCGCGACACTCGGGCCCGGCATGCACGCTGCCTACAAGGCCGTACTGACCGGCGATGCGTCGAGCGTCGACGGGCGCGCGGTACGCGTGCTGCCGGCACCCGGTCGAAGCGACACCGCACTGGACGTGAGCGTGGAAGGCGCGGAGGGCGTGCAGCCCGTGCTGGTCGCCGTCACGGTGGGCCAGGGCGACGTGCCCGCGGAGTTCGCCACTGCGACGCCCGGCGCGTCGGCCGCATTCGGTCTCGGCAAGGTGCTCTTCGTCCTCATGCTCGCCGGCGCCTTGCTGTGGTGGTGGCGCCGCCGCTAGTCCTCGTCGGGCCAGCGGAGGGCCGGTGCGGCCTCGCGGGCCTTCGGCACGGGCTGGGCGGCCACCGCGTTCCACACCTTGAGCGCGTCGACCGTGGCCGCGACGTCGTGCACGCGGACCAGCATCGCGCCGCGCTGCACGGCAATGAGGTGCGCCGCCACCGAACCCGCGGCGCGGTCGGCGGGCGCCTCGCGGCCCGTGATGTCGCCAATGGTGCGCTTTCGCGACAGCCCGGCGAGCACCGGCACGCCGAGGTCGGTGAACCGGTCGAAGCGCGCGAGCAGTTGCAGGTTGTGCTCGCGGGTCTTGCCGAAACCGAAGCCGGGGTCGACGACGATGCGCTTCTTGTCGATGCCCGCCATTTCGGCGGAGAAGATGCGCTCGGCGAGGAAGCGGTGCACGTCGGCGACGACGTCGTCGTAGCGCGGGTCGGCCTGCATCGAACGCGGCTCGCCGAGCATGTGCATCAACACCACGGGCACGCGCAGGGACGCAGCCGCGTCCAGTGCGCCGTCGCGGCGCAGCCCGTAGACGTCGTTGATCATGCCGGCGCCGGCCGCGACGGCCGCGCGCATCACGTCGGGCTTGGAGGTATCGATCGACACAGGCAGCGACGTCCGCGCCACGAGCGCCTCGATCACCGGGATCACGCGGCGCAGCTCCTCGTCGGCGGACACCTCGTCCGCGCCGGGCCGTGTCGATTCGCCGCCGACGTCGAGCACGTCCGCGCCTTCTTCGGCGAGTCGCAGGCCGTGTGCGATCGCGGCATCGGCGTCGAAGTGATCGCCGCCGTCGGCGAACGAATCGGGCGTGACGTTGACGATGCCCATGACGCGGGGCACGTCCAGCACGAGCCGGCGCCCGGCGCAGTCGAGCACGGGGGAGAGGTCGAACATCAGCGTCGCTCCCGCTTGGCCGCGATCGCCGCGAGCACGAGGCCGAAGGCGACGCCCAGGGCGACACCGACGGCGATGTTGCGCGTCGCGACGCCGATCGCGACACCCGCGCCCGCGCCGATCGCGAGAAACGCCCCTGCCCGATTGCGACGTTGCATGGGAATGCTCCGGAAACGAAAAAGGCCAGAGCAGACTCTGGCCTTCCCGTGTTTCGCTGGCAATGCGCCGATCAGGTGCCGCTGGGCTGCGGCCCGCCGAGCGTGAGGCGCTTCGGCTCCTCGGTCGCGGGGCCACCACGGCTCCAGCCGCTGGGCGGCGGCGGATCGCGGCCTTCCATGATCGCGTCGATCTGCGTCGCGTCGATGGTCTCGTACTCGAGCAGCGCCTTCGCCATCGCGTGCAGCTTGTCGATGTTCTCGGTCAGCAGCTGCGTCGAGCGCGCATACGCACGGTCGAGGATGCTGCGGACGACTTCGTCGATCTTGCGCGCGGTCTCGTCGGACACGTTCTTGTGCTGCGTGACCGAGCGACCGAGGAAGACCTCGTCCTCCTCCTCGCCGAATGTGATCGGCCCGAGTTCCGACAGGCCCCACTTGGTGACCATGTTGCGGGCCATTTTCGTCGCCCGCTCGATGTCGTTCGACGCGCCGGTGGTGACCTTGCCGTCGCCGAAGATCAGCTGCTCGGCCACGCGGCCGCCGTACAGCGAGCACAGCTGCGATTCGATGATCGTGCGGTTGTAGCTGTAGCGGTCGCCCTCGGGCAGGTACATGGTCACGCCCAGCGCGCGCCCGCGCGGGATGATCGTCACCTTGTAGACCGGGTCGTGCTCGGGCACCAGGCGACCGACGATCGCGTGGCCGGCCTCGTGGTAGGCGGTGTTGGTCTTCTCTTCCAGGCTCATCGCCATGGAACGACGCTCGGCGCCCATCAGGATCTTGTCGCGCGCCTTGTCGAACTGCTCCATGTGGACCTGCTTGGCGTTGTCGCGCGCGGCGAACAGCGCGGCCTCGTTGCAGAGGTTCGCGAGGTCGGCGCCCGAGAAGCCCGGCGTGCCGCGTGCCACCACCATCGCGTCGACGTCATCGCCGAGCGGCAGCTTGCGCATGTGCACCTTGAGGATCTGCTCGCGGCCGCGGACGTCCGGCAGACCGACGGTGACCTGGCGATCGAAACGGCCCGGCCGCAGCAGCGCCGGATCGAGCACGTCGGGACGGTTGGTCGCCGCGATGACGATCACGCCCTCGCCGCCCTCGAAGCCGTCCATCTCGACGAGCAGCTGGTTGAGCGTCTGCTCGCGTTCGTCATGACCGCCGCCGAGGCCCGCGCCGCGATGGCGACCGACCGCGTCGATCTCGTCGATGAAGATGATGCAGGGCGCGTGCTTCTTGGCCTGGTCGAACATGTCGCGCACGCGGCTCGCGCCGACGCCGACGAACATCTCGACGAAGTCCGAACCGGAGATCGAGAAGAACGGCACCTTGGCTTCGCCGGCGATCGCGCGGGCGAGCAGCGTCTTGCCCGTACCGGGCGGGCCGACCATCAGCACGCCGCGCGGGATCTTGCCGCCGAGCTTCTGGAAGCGCGACGGGTCGCGGAGGAACTCGACGAGCTCGCCGACTTCCTGCTTGGCTTCGTCGCAGCCGGCGACGTCGGCGAGCGTGACCTTGACCTGGTCCTCGCCCTGCATCTTGGCGCGCGACTTGCCGAAACTCATGGCGCCCTTGCTGCCACCCTGCTGCATCTGCCGCATGACGAAGATCCATGCGCCGACGATAAGGAGGATCGGGAGGAAGTTCAGCAGGATCGCCCAGAACGACGGACCGCCCTGCGGCGGGCGCTGCACGACCGACACCTTGTGGTGCATGAGGTCGTACATCATTCCCTGGTCGTCGGGCGCGTAGGTCACGAACTCGGAGCCGTCCTTGCGCTTGCCGCTGATCGTCGTCTTGTCGTTCTCGATCACGACGTTCTGCACGCGGTCGGACTGCACCTGCTGGATGAACTGGTCGTAGGCCAGCGTTTCCGTGGGCGCACTGCGCGGCCCGAAGGCCTGGAAGACCACCATCAGCACGACGGCGACCACCACCCACAGCAAAAGATTCTTGGCCAAGTCGTTCATCTTCATACCTTGTGACCCCATTGAAGCACGTACAGCCTGTACGACCCTTCAAGAAGCGTGCCGGAATCCGGCGCACCGATGCGACGGCCGCTTCGCGGCGCCGCACCTGCCGCCCGGGCGGGGCGGACCCGGCCCGCCACCGGCTGGTGGCGGCAGGCCGTTACTTCGTTTCGGCCCGACGTCCCAGCGCGAGCGCATAGACCTCGGGGGACCGCTTGCGGGACGCCGCCGGCTTGCGGATGACGACCTTGTCGTAGTGCCGACGCAGCTCCTTCACGTACTCGTCGAAGCCGACGCCCTGGAACAGCTTGATCAGCATGGTGCCGCCGACCCGCAGATGGCGGTCCGCGAAATCCATCGCGAGCTCCGCCAGGTGCATCGCACGCGGCAGGTCCACCGCGTCCATCCCACTCATGTTGGGGGCCATGTCGGACAGCACAAGGTCCACGTGCTGGTCGCCGAGCGCGGCTTCCAGTTGCGATAGGACGGCATCCTCCCTGAAATCGCCATGAAGGAATTCGACGCCGGCGAGCGGGGGCATCTCGAGGATGTCGAGGGCGATGACGCGACCGGAGCTCCCCAGCGCCTGCCGGACCCACTGCGACCAGCCGCCGGGCGCGGCGCCGAGGTCGACGACGACCATGCCGGGCTTGAGCAGGCGGTCGCGCTCGACGAGTTCCTCGAGCTTGTACGCGGCCCGCGAGCGCAGGCCCTCGGCCTTCGCCTTCTTCACGTAGGGATCGGCGAAATGTTCCTTGAGCCAGCGTTGGCTGGACTGGCTGCGCTTGGGCATCGGCATCTGTGCACGCACCGGGAAAGGCGGCGCGGACCTGCATGGTAACCTGCGCCTCCCCACGCTCCCCGGACATCCGCTTGACCGCGCCCAGCCTCACCAACGCCCAGATCCGTTTCCTCCGGGGCCAGGCCCACGGGCTCAAGGCGATGCTGCAGGTGGGCGGCAAGGGCGTGACGCCGGCGCTGGTCACCGAGGTCGGCCAGGCGCTGGAAGACCACGAGCTGATCAAGGTGAAGGTCGCGGCCGACGATCGCGAGGCGCGCAATGCGCTGATCGACGAGCTCGCGGCGCAGGCCGGCGCGGCGCTGGTGCAGCGCATCGGCCACACGGCGGTGTTCTACCGCCCGAGCCGCGACAAGCGGCAGATCGTCCTGCCCCGCCCCTGAGTCCGTCGTCCGCGAGGCCGGCATGCAGCTCACGCTCGAAAACCCGGGACACGCCTACGTGCTGCGCGGTGCCGACGGCGCGTCCGCGCTGGTCAACGATCGACGCCTGACCCGCAGCTTCGTCGTCTCCACCGATGCGCTGGTCGAGGACTGGGCGGCGACCGACGTCCGTACGCTGACCCCCGAACTGCTCGCCCCGTTGCTGGCGCTCGAACCGGACGTCGTGCTCATCGGCAGCGGCGCGAAGCAGGCGTTCGCACCCGCGGCGACGCAGGCCGCCTGCCTGCAGGCCGGCGTCGGCTTCGAAGTGATGGCGAACGATGCGGCGGCGCGCACCTTCAGCGTGCTCGCGGGCGAAGGCCGGCGCGTGGCGGCGGGCTTCATCCTCGGCTGAGGTCCCGTCCGGCGCGCGTGTGCACGCGGCCGATCGACGCGGGCCTTTCTCAGCGCGACGGCAGGTACAGCAAGGGGTCGACCGGCCGGCCCGCGTAGCGGATCTCGAAGTGCAGCATGTCGCGCGGCGCGCCGCTGTGGCCCATCTCGGCGATGGCATCGCCGGCCTTGACCACCTGCCCTTCGTTCACGAGCCGCTTGCGGTTGTGGCCGTAGGCCGAGAGCCACTGGTCGCTGTGCTTGACGATCACGAGCTCGCCGTAGCCGACGAGGCCCGAACCCGAATAGACGACGGTGCCGTCGGCGGCCGCGCGCACCGGCGCGCCCTCGCTGCCGGCAATGTCGATGCCCTGTTTGGTCGGCTCGCCGGAGACAAAGCGGCCGATTACCGCGCCGTCCGCCGGCCAGCGCCAGGCGAAGCTGCTCACCGGCGGCGCGACCACGACGGGCGGTGGCGCGGGGCGACTGTCGCGCGGCGCGGGCGTCGACGGGGTGGACGGTCGCGCCACGCGCGGCGGTGGCGGTGCAGGCCGCGCGCCGCCCGGATACAGCCGCAGGCGCTGCCCCGGGTAGATCGTGTACGGCGGCGCCAGTCCGTTCCACTGCGCAAGGTCGAGCACGCTGATGCCGTTGCGCGTCGCGAGCGAATACAGCGTGTCGCCGCGCGCGACGGCGACGGTGGCGCCCGGCCGCGGCGTCGACGGGCGCGAGGCAGACGGCCGCGCCGGCCCGGGCTCGCGCACGACGGTGCTCGAACAGCCCGCGAGGATCGCCGAGGCCGTGCAGGCCGATACGACGAGCGTCCGGAGCGTGGGCCGCGTCATGCGCCGTGCGACCTCAGCACGAGCCACGCCACCACGCCGGCGACGAGGAACATCGCGACCCAGCCGATCGGCTCGATGTAGCGTCGAAGCGCCGCCTCGGCGCGCTCGCCGCCCGCGCGGATCACCGCCGCCAGCAAGTAGACGCGTTTGCCGCGCCCGACCGCCATGGCTAGAAAGTACGGCAGCAGCGGCACGCCGACGATGCCCGACGCCCAGGTGAAGATCTTCATCGGGATCGGCATGAAACCGCCGAGCACGAGGAACCAGAACACCGCCCACGGCGACTCGGCCATCTTCGACTGCACGGTGGCGATACCCGACTCGATGCCCGGAAGCATGCCCATCGCCGCGAACATCGGCTTGAGCGCTTCGAAGGCGAAATGGCCGAGCGCGTAGCCGACGAGCGAGCCCAGCATCGAGAACGCGAGGCTCACCGAGGCGAAGCGGAACGCCCGGCGCGGCTGCGCGACGCACATCGGCGCGAGCATCACCTCAGGCATCACCGGGAAGATAATCGCCTCGACGAAGCTCAGCCCGGCGAGGATCCGTTCGGCATGCCGGTGGCGGGCCCAGCCGATGGCGCGGTCGTACAGCGGGGCGAAAAGCTTCAAGCCGATCTCCGGTTAATCGAGGATGCCCGACAGCAGCGGCACGAAGACGACGGGCGCGAGCACCGCCTCGTCGAATCCGCCGTCCTCGCGCTGCGAGAGTCGCACGAGCGACTGCGCGTTCGCCGGCCCGACCGGCGCGATCAGCACGCCACCGGGCGCGAGCTGCGCCTTCAGCGCATCGACGAGCGCCGGCGCGGCCGCGGTGACGAGGATCGCATCGAACGGCCCGTTCTCGGCCCAGCCCGCGCGGCCGTCGTCGTGCTTGGTGCGCACCGTGAGCCCGAGCGTGCGGAAGCGCTTGCGGGCGATGCGGAGCAGCTCCCCGATGCGCTCGACCGTGTGGACCTCGAGGCCGAGTGCGGCGAGCACCGCGCCCTGGTAACCCGAGCCCGTGCCGATCTCCAGCACCTTCTTCGGTTCCGAGGCCATCAGCGCCTCGGTCATGCGCGCAACGACCCACGGCTGCGAGATCGTCTGGCCGTGGCCGATCGGCAACGCGGTGTCCTCGTAGGCGCGCGAGGCGAGCACCTCGTCAACGAACAGGTGGCGCGGCACGGTGCGGATCGCGTTGAGCACGCGCTCGTCGACGATGCCGTTCGCGCGCAGCCGCTCGACCAGACGATCCCGCACGCGCTGCGACGTCAGGCCGCTGCCCGCCGCCTCGGGCTTGATGTGCCTCAGCACCGTCAGGCTCCGCGCCGCAGCTGCAGGCTGTCGGCGAGCCCGCCCACCCAGCCGGCCACCTGCTCGAGCGCCTGGTAGCGCGTCAGGTCGACGTGGATCGGCGTGATCGCGACGCAGCCGCGACGCACCGCATGGAAATCGGTGCCCGGCCCGGCGTCCTGCTCCGCACCGGCCGCGCCGATCCAGTACCACTGGCGACCGCGCGGATCGACCTGCGGGACGCAGGCCTCGGCACGATGTCGATTGCCCAGCCGGCCCACCTCGACCCCCTGCAACGCCTTCCACGCCACGTCGGGCACGTTGACGTTGAGGATGGTGTCCGCGGGCAGCGGGTCGACCATCAGCCGCGCCACCAGCTCCACCGCGGCACGCGCGGCGGTGTCGTAGAAGCGGCCGACGTGGTCGGCGGTCGCGAGCGACACGGCGATCGCCGGCAGCCCGAGCCCGCGGCCTTCCATCGCCGCGGCGACAGTGCCGGAATAGATCACGTCGTCGCCGAGGTTCGCCGTGTTGTTGATGCCCGAGACGACGATGTCCGGCAGCTCGTCGAGCAGGCCGGTCAGCGCGACGTGCACGCAGTCGGTCGGCGTGCCGAACACGCGGTAGGTCTGCGCGTCCTGGCGGATCACGCGCACGGGCATGTCGAGGGTCAGGGAGTTGCTCGCACCGGACCGGTCGCGGTCGGGCGCGACGGTGATGACCGAATGGCCGGCGCCGCGCAGGTGCTCCGCGAGGACGCGGATGCCGGGCGCGTCGACGCCGTCGTCGTTGCTGATCAGGACTCGCATGGGGCTCGTGGCGCCGGGTGGAGGGCACCGCCGGCGTCGGCGGGGGGCCATGATAGCCGAAGCCCCGGCCGCCTCTTTCGCGGCATGACGACGCCTTCGCCCCGTCACACGGCCGAGCAGCTACGCTCGTGGAATGGCCGAGCACGAACCGCCCGAGGACGACCTGGAACTGTTCCGGCAGGCGGTCGGGCCCGTGCGGCCGGTCGATGCACCGCCGCTACCGCCGCAGGCCCCGAAACCCCGCCCCCGGGCCCGGATGCGCGAGCAGGACGAAGCCGCCGCGGCGAGCGAGTTCCGCCTCGCGCTCGACGAGCAGCTGCTGGGCGCGGGCGATCCCCTGAGCCACCGCACCGAGCGGCTGCCGCCGTCGACGTTCCAGCGCCTCAAGCGCGGCGAATTGTCGGCGCAGGAGGAGCTCGACCTGCACGGCCTCACTGCGACGCAGGCCCAGTCGCTGCTGCGCGAATTCCTCGCCGACGCGAAGAAGCACGGCATCGGCTGCGTGCGCGTCGTGCACGGCAAGGGCCGCGGCGCCGCCGAGCTCGACAGCAGCGGCGCGCCGGTCCTCAAGAACCTGGTCGACCGCGTGCTGCGCCAGCGCGCCGACGTGCTCGGCTTCCACTCCGCGCCGCCCGCGCAGGGCGGGACGGGCGCGGTGATCGTGCTGCTGGCGAAGCGCTAGCGCGGCGTGGACGCGATGCGCGTGCGCTTGTGCGGCGGGTTGACCCACGTCACCCCGATGCCGCGCGAACGCGCCTGCTGCTCGACGCGCTGGATGTAGAGCGCCGAGGCATCGTCGGTATCGCGGTTCGCCGGAGCGGACGCGGTGGCGACGCTGGGGTCGCGCATGCTCGCGCAGCCCGTGGCGAGCACGGCGGTCGCGAGGACGAGGACGAATCGAAGGTTCATGGCCGTCTCCTGAGTCGGGAATCGGGCGGCGCCCGCATCGGGCGCACTTCCGCTTATACGCCCGTCCCACGCCGCGGAATGCGACGCCCGGCGCGCTCCGACGTGCGGTCAGTCGAGCGTACGGACGGCCGTCGTGACGTCGCCCAGCGCATCCAGCACACAGGTGGCGTAAGTGCCCGGGGGCAGCTCGAAGCGCAGCTCCAGCACGTCGTCCGCCGGCCGCGATGCGGCAAGCCCCGCGGGGCGCAGGCGCAGCCCGCGACGCTCCTGTTCGAGACCGGCCTTCTCGAGCCCGTGGCGGAGCGCGACCGCGTCCTCCGCACCGAGCACCGCGTCTTCCAGCGCGCGACAGTCGCCCGTGGTGCGCGGCTCGCCCCGACCCCAGAGCGGGCCGGTGGGATGGATGTCGAACGCGGCGAGACGCTGCTCGAGCTCGGGCGTGGCGGGCTCCGGCCCGAACACGCTGCGGCGGCCGTCGAGCATCCAGACCTCGCCGTCCAGACCGGTGTCCCAGCAGCCGCGCGTCACGCGTTCGGCGAGGACGCGGTTGAAGAGTTCCGAGCGCGCGGCCGACAGCAGCATGCTGCGTTCCTCCCGGCGCACGCGGCGTCCCGCGAACATCGCGATCGCCTGCTCGACGTTGTCGCCCGCGCGGCCGAAGCGCTGTTCGCCGAAATAGTTCGGCACGCCCCGTGCCGCGATCGCCGCGATGCGCGCGTCGATCGCACGGCGGTCGCCCTGCACGCCGCGCAGGGTCAGGATGAAGCGATTACCCGCGAGCCCGCCGCGCGGCAGCTTGCGCGAGTGCCGGGTCGAGGCGAGGACGCGCAGCGACGGGCTGTCCAGCAGCACGAGGTCGGGCGCCTCGCGCCCGGGCAGGTGCACGCTAAAGCGCTGGCGCGTCACCGCGTGCCGGTCCTTGAGCCCCGCGTAGCCGATCGCGACCTCCTTCACGCCCGCCCAGGCCGCGATGCGGCGGCCGGCGAACACCGTGTTCATGCCGCGCTTCTCGACATCCAGAAGCAGGTGCTCGCCGCTGCCGCTCGGCTCGAAGCCGGCGATCTCCTCGACGATGAAATCCTCCGGACGCTCGCGGAAGGTCGCGGCCAGCACCGCCGGGCCGTGCGCGCGCGGCAGCGTCATGCGCGACGCTCGAGCAGGCAGACAGCGAGCGCGGCGATGCCCTCTTCCCGGCCGGTGCAGCCGAGGCGCTCGGTGGTGGTCGCCTTGACGCTGACCGCATCGACATCGATGCCGAGGTCGGCCGCGATCGCCGTGCGCATCGCCTCCGCATGCGGGCCCACCTTCGGGCGCTCGGCGACCACCGTCGCGTCGACGTTGACGACTCGCCAGCCCGCATCCGCCGCGAGTTCGCGGCAGTGGCGCACGAACGTGCGACTGTCGGCATCGCGCCAGCGCTCGTCCGACGGAGGGAAATGCCGTCCGATGTCGCCGAGCGCGAGCGCCCCCAGCACCGCGTCGCAGATGGCGTGCAGCACGACATCGCCGTCGGAGTGCGCGAGCACGCCGCGCGTGTGCGGAACCCGCACCCCGCCGAGCATCACGTGGTCGCCGTCGCCGAAGGCATGGACGTCGAAGCCCTGGCCGATGCGGATGCTCATGCGTTCTCCGAAAGCGTCCTGCTTCGCAGCAGGAACGTGGCGACCGCGAGGTCCGCGGCCGTCGTGATCTTGAGGTTGTCGTCGCGACCCTCGACCAGCACCGGGCGACGCCCGGCGTGCTCCAGCGCCACGGCTTCGTCGGTGACAGGCAGGCCCGCCGCGAGCGCACCGCGCAAGGCGTCGCGAAGCACGCCCAGGCGTGCCGCCTGCGGCGTGAATGCGCGCCACAGCGATTCGCGCGAGACTGTGCCGGCGCTGCGGCGGCCCAAGTCGACGCGTCGCAGCGTGTCGCGCACCGGCGCGCCGAGCACGGCGCCGTCGTCGCAGGCGAGCGCAGCGTCGATCAGACGCGCAAGGTCGGCGGCATCGAGATGCGGCCGCGCGGCGTCGTGCACCAGCACCAGCGCATCGTCGCCGGCCTCCCGCGCCAGCGCGTCGAGCGCGGCCAGCACCGAGTGCGCGCGCTCCGCGCCGCCGATGCAGGTGCGCACGGGACGAGCGCCGCGCGCCGTCCAGCCCGGCCAGCACGGGTCGTCGGCGGCGAGCGCCACCATCGCGCCGTCGACGCGGGGATCGGCGAGCGCGGCATCGAGCGAATGCGCGATGACCGGTTGCCCGGCGATGTCGAGGTACTGCTTGGGCGTCGCGCCACCGAAGCGGCGCCCGGCACCGGCGGCAGGCAGCACCGCCCAGACGCCGCTCACGGCGCGGCGCCGTCGGCCGGCTCGGGCGCGGCGACCGGTGGCCGTGTGTTCTCGACCACGCGATAGAAGACTTCGCCGGGCTTGATCATGCCGAGCTCGCTGCGTGCGCGGTCCTCGACCGCGGCCTCGCCCGACTTCAGGTCCTGCACCTCGGCGGCGAGCGCGGCATTGCGCTGGCGAAGGCCGCCGTTCTCGCGAGCCTGCGCATCGACCTGCCGCTGCAGCGCGTCGACGGCCTCGCGACCGCCCTCGCCCCGCCACAGCCGCGTCTGCAGCACGGCGAGCAGCATCGCCAGCGCGGCGAGCAGCACGTACAAGCCGTAGCGCGGTCGCGCCATCGATCAGCGCTTCAGCGAGACGAACGCATCGCGGCCGGCATAGCGCGCGGCGGCGCCCAGCTGCTCCTCGATGCGCAGCAGCTGGTTGTACTTCGCGACGCGATCGCTGCGGCAGAGCGAGCCGGTCTTGATCTGCGTCGCGGTGGTCGCCACGGCGATGTCCGCGATCGTGGTGTCCTCGGTCTCGCCCGAACGATGCGAGACGATGGCCGCGTAGCCGTTCGCATCGGCCATCGCGATGGCTTCCAGCGTTTCGGTCAGCGTGCCGATCTGGTTGACCTTGATCAGGATCGCGTTCGCGACGCCCTGGTCGATGCCCTCGCGGAAGATCTTCGGATTGGTGACGAACAGGTCGTCGCCGACCAGTTGCACCTTGTTGCCGATTCGATCGGTGAGCAGCTTCCAGCCCGCCCAGTCGTGCTCGGCCATGCCGTCCTCGATCGTCACGATCGGGTAGCGCTGCGTCCAGTCGGCGAGGAAGTCGACGAACTGCTCGCTCGTCAGGCGCTTGCCTTCGCCGGTGAGGTTGTACTTGCCGTTCTCGAAGAACTCGCTCGACGCGACGTCGAGGCCGAGAAGGATGTCCTCGCCCGCCTTGTAGCCGGCGCGGCCGATCGCTTCGAGGATGGTCTCCAGCGCTTCCTCGTTGCTGCGCAGGTCGGGCGCGAAGCCGCCCTCGTCGCCCACCGCGGTGCTGAGGCCACGGCCCTTCAGCACGCCCTTGAGCGCGTGGAAGATCTCGGTGCCGGCGCGCAGCGCCTCGCGGAAGCTGTCGAAGCCCACCGGCAGCACCATGAACTCCTGCAGGTCGACGTTGTTGTCGGCATGCGCACCGCCGTTGATGATGTTCATCATCGGCACCGGCAGCGCCGCTTCGCGACCGTTCGCGAGGTGCTGCCACAGCGGCATCTTCTTCGACGCCGCGACGGCGTGCGCGTTCGCCATCGAGACGCCCAGCAGCGCGTTCGCGCCGAGGCGACCCTTGTTGTCCGTACCGTCGAGGTCGATCAGGCGACGGTCGAGGCCGGCCTGGTCGGCGGCGTCGAATCCCGCGAGCGCCTGCGCGATCGTCGTGTTGACGTTCTTCACCGCCTGCGTGACGCCCTTGCCGAGGTAGCGCGTCTTGTCGCCGTCGCGCAGTTCGACCGCTTCCTTCGTGCCGGTGGACGCGCCGGACGGCACCATCGCGCGGCCGAAGCTGCCGTCGGCGAGCGTGACCTCCGCTTCGAGCGTGGGGTTTCCGCGGCTGTCGAGGATTTCGCGGGCGTGGATCGAGGCGATCGTGGTCATCGGAGGAACGTCGTCCTTAAACAGTGGATTCGAGGAAACCGTTGCGCTTGGTCACGTCGTCGAGCGCCTTCAGCGTCTCGAGCAGCGCGCGCATCTTCGGCAGCGGCCAGGCGTTCGGGCCGTCGGACAGCGCCTTCGACGGGTCGGGATGCGTCTCCATGAAGATGCCGTCGATGCCGACCGCGATCGCCGCACGCGCGAGCACCGGCACGTGCTGGCGCTGGCCGCCGCTCGACGTGCCCTGCCCGCCCGGCAACTGCACCGAGTGCGTGGCGTCGAACACGACCGGGCAGCCCGTCTCGCGCATGACCGCGAGCGAGCGCATGTCGCTGACGAGGTTGTTGTAACCGAAGCTCGCGCCGCGCTCGCAGACCATGATCTGCGTGTTGCCGGTCGAACGCGCCTTCTCGACCACCGGCTTCATGTCCCACGGCGCGAGGAACTGGCCCTTCTTGATGTTCACCGGCTTGCCGGCGCTGCAGACCTTGGTGATGAAGTCGGTCTGGCGCACGAGGAAGGCCGGGGTCTGCAGCACGTCGACCACGCTCGCGACCTCGTCGATCGGCGTGTACTCGTGCACGTCGGTGAGCACCGGCACGCCGAGCTGGCGCTTCACTTCCGCAAGAACCTTGAGGCCTTCCTCGACACCCGGGCCGCGGAAGCCGTTGAGCGAGGTGCGGTTCGCCTTGTCGAAGCTCGACTTGAAGATGAAGGGAATGCCGAGCTCGGTGGTGATCTCCTTGAGCCTGCCGGCGGTCTCCATCTGGAGTTCCATCGACTCGATCACGCAGGGGCCGGCGATCAGGAAGAACGGCTTGTCGAGGCCGACCTCGAATCCGCAGAGGTTCATCGATTGCTCCGGGACGCGCGCCCGGCGCGCGTCGAAAGGGAAAGGGCGGACGCGCCGCCCATCAGGCGCGCGCTTCCTTCAGCAGGCGGCCGCCGGCCTGCGCCTTGTGCTCGCGCGCGGCGCGGATGAAGCCGATGAACAGCGGATGCCCGTCGCGCGGCGTCGAGAGGAACTCCGGATGCGCCTGGCAGGCGAGGAACCACGGATGCGCGCTGCGCGGCAGCTCCACCATCTCCACCAGCAGGTCGTCCATCGACTTGGCGGCGATGACGAGCCCCGCGTCCTCGAGCTGCGTGCGGTAGCGGTTGTTGAATTCGTAGCGGTGGCGATGGCGCTCGCCGACCACCGTCGCACCGTAGACCTCGTGCGCGAGGGTGCCGGGCTTGATGCGCTGGTCCTGCAGGCCCAGGCGCATGGTGCCGCCGAGGTCGCTCTCCTCGGTGCGGCGCTCCACGTCGCCCGTCTGGGTGCGCCACTCGGTGATCAGGCCGATGACCGGATGCGGCGAGTTCTTGTCGTTCTCGGTGCTGTTCGCGCCCTCGAGCCCGCAGATGTTGCGGGCCACGTCGACCACCGCCGCCTGCATGCCGTAGCAGATGCCGAAGTACGGCAGGCCGGTCCCGCGCGCGAACTTGGACGTGAGCACCTTGCCTTCGAAGCCGCGGTCGCCGAAGCCGCCGGGCACCAGCACGCCGTCGACGCCGTCGAGCATCGAGACGCCCTGCTTCTCGATGTCGGTCGACTCGATCCACTTGAGCTTGACGCGCGTGCGCTGGCGGATGCCGCCGTGCTTCAGGGCCTCGGCCACCGACTTGTAGGCGTCCTGGTGATCGACGTACTTGCCGACCACGCCGATCGTGACCTCGTCGACGGGATGCTGGCTCGCGTCGAGCACCGCGTCCCACTCGGACAGGTCCGCCTGGCCCGCCTGCAGGCCGAGGCGGCGGATCACGATGTCGTCGAGGCCCTGCTCGTGGAAGAAGCGCGGCAGCTTGTAGATGTCGTCGAGGTCGATCGCCGAAATGACGGCGCGCTCGGGCACGTTGGTGAACAGCGCGATCTTGCGTCGGTCGGAATCCGGCAGCGGCTGCTCGCTGCGACAGAGCAGCACGTCCGGCTGGATGCCGATCGAGCGCAGCTCCTTGACCGAATGCTGCGTCGGCTTGGTCTTGAGCTCGCCGGCTGCCGCGATCCACGGCACCAGCGTGAGGTGCATGAACAGCGTCGACTCCGGGCCGCGCTCGCTGCGCAGCTGGCGGATCGCCTCGAGGAACGGCAGCGATTCGATGTCGCCCACGGTGCCGCCGATCTCGACGAGGCCGATGTCGAAGCCGTCGGTCGCGTCGACGATCGCGCGCTTGATCTCGTCGGTGATGTGCGGGATCACCTGCACGGTCCCGCCCAGGTAGTCGCCGCGGCGCTCCTTGCGGATCACCGACTCGTAGATCCGGCCGGTGGTGATGGAGTTCTTGCGGGACAGGCGCGTGCGGACGTAGCGCTCGTAGTGGCCGAGGTCGAGGTCGGTCTCCGCGCCGTCGTCGGTGACGTAGACCTCGCCGTGCTGGAACGGGCTCATCGTGCCCGGATCGACGTTGATGTACGGGTCGAGCTTCATCATCGTCACGCGCAGGCCGCGCGATTCGAGGATGGCGGCGAGCGAGGCCGCCGCGATGCCCTTGCCGAGCGAGGACACCACGCCGCCGGTGACGAACACGAGCGGCGTTACATGGCTTGGCGAAGTCATGGGCAAGGGGGTCGCTGGAAACCCGTAGTTTACCGGGCCGGGGCCGCCGGGGCGAATCCGACGGCCGGAAAAAGCGACGCCCCGGAGGTTCCGGGGCGTCGTCGTGCTGCCGAATGCGCGATTACTTGCGCTTGTGCGCGTCACGCTTGCGCTTGCGGGCCTCGGCGGCGGCCTTGCGGTCCTCGAGCGTGTCGCCGGACGCCTGGTCCTGGCCGGTGCCGGCGAGGTCATCGTCGGTCGGCGTCGTGCCGGTGGTCGTGCCGGTGGTGGCGGTCACGGCGGAACGCTCGGCGGCGCGGGCATTGCCGGAGACGGCTTCGATCGCGCGCTCGGACGCGTTCGCCGCGCCCTGCGCGCCGGCGCGCACGGGCACCGTCGCCGTCGTGCCGGTCGCCGTGCTGCTGGTGGTGCCGGTGGTGGTGCCCGTCGGGGTCGTGGTCGCCGTCACCGCCGAGTTCGCCTTCGCCGTGTCGTTGCCCGAGATGGCCGTCGCCGCGCGTGCATTGGCCTTGGTGGCGCCCTTGGCGCCGGTGCGCGCCGTGTCACGACGGGTGGTTCCGGTAGCGTCGGCGTCCACGGTCGTGCTGGTGTCGACCGCGGTCGTGGTGCCCGTGTCGGTGCTCGCACCGGCCGTCACGGCCGAGTGGGCCGCCGCGGTCGGGTTCTTCGACACCGCCTCGACGGCACGGTCGCTCGCGCGCGGCGTGGCCGCGGTCGGCGGGGTCACGGGCGCCGTCGGCGGCAGCCGCGGAGGCGTCGGCAGCGTCACGGCGTGCGCCGTCGGCGGAAGCGCCGGGGCGCCGTGGATCGCCTGCGCGTAGGCCGTCGGGATCGACAGGACCGCGACGAGGGCGGCGGTCAGGATGCGCGTCTTCATGGAAGTTCTCCTGAGGGAATGGAGGGAGTCGGCCGAGTGGGAGCCTCGCCGGATCTCGCAGCGGGACCCTACCGACCGCCGCCGTACCGTCCGCGTGAACGATCCGTGCGCCTTCCGTCATGCACGGCCGCACCCTGAACGCAGCATTCAGCGGCCGCCAGTCCCAGCCGCTGCGACGGCGTCTGTTAGCATTTCGACTAATGAACAAGCGATACAACGCCGCCGACATCGAGGTGCTCTCCGGGCTGGACCCGGTGAAGCGCCGCCCGGGCATGTACACGGACACCGCCCGCCCGAACCACCTCGCCCAGGAGGTCATCGACAACTCCGTCGACGAGGCGCTGGGCGGGCATGCCAAGACCATCGAGGTCACGCTGCACACCGACGGCAGCTGCTCGGTGTCGGACGACGGCCGCGGCATGCCGGTCGACATCCATCCCGAGGAGAAGATCCCGGGTGTCGAGCTGATCCTCACCCGGCTGCATGCGGGCGGTAAGTTCAGCGGCAACAACTACACGTTCTCCGGCGGCCTGCACGGCGTCGGCGTCAGCGTGGTCAACGCGCTGTCGACCCTCGTCGACGTGCGCATCAAGCGCGACGGCAACGAATACCGGATGACGTTCAAGGACGGCTTCCGCGATTCGGCGCTGGAGGTGATCGGCTCGGTCGGGAAGAAGAACACCGGCACGCGCGTGCACTTCTGGCCGGATCCGAAGTACTTCGACACCTCGAAGTTCAACGTGCGCGCGCTGCGCCATCTGCTCCGCGCCAAGGCGGTGCTGTGTCCGGGGCTCACGGTGCGCCTGCTGGACGAGGCGACCGGCGAGCGCGACCAGTGGTACTTCGAGAACGGGCTGCGCGACTACCTGCGCGGCGAGCTCGGCGAGCGCGAAGTGCTGCCGCCACAGCTGTTCGTCGGCTCGCTCACGAAGGAGACCGAGGTCGTCGACTGGGCCGCGGCCTGGGTGCCGGAAGGCGAGCTGGTGCAGGAGAGCTACGTCAACCTGATTCCTACGGCCCAGCACGGCACGCACGTCAATGGCCTGCGCACCGGCTTCACCGATGCGCTGCGCGAGTTCTGCGACTTCCGCAACCTGCTCCCGCGCGGCGTGAAGCTCGCGCCGGAAGACGTCTGGGACCGCGTCGCGTTCGTCCTGTCGATCAAGATGACCGACCCGCAGTTCTCGGGCCAGACCAAGGAACGCCTGAGTTCGCGCCAGGCCGCGGGCTTCGTCGAATCGGCCGCGCACGATGCCTTTTCGCTCTGGCTCAACCAGCACGTCGACCTCGGCATGCGCATCGCGCAGCTCGCGATCGAGCGGGCGGCGGCGCGCCTCAAGACCGAGAAGGTCGTCCTGCGCAAGAAGGTCACGCAGGGGCCCGCCCTGCCCGGCAAGCTCGCCGACTGCGCCTCGCAGGACCTCTCGCGCACCGAACTGTTCCTCGTCGAGGGCGACTCGGCCGGCGGCAGCGCGCGCCAGGCGCGCGAGAAGGACTTCCAGGCGATCCTTCCGCTGCGCGGCAAGATCCTCAACACATGGGAAGTCGCCTCGAGCGGTGTGCTCGCGTCGCAGGAAGTGCACGACCTCGCGGTCGCGATCGGCTGCGATCCGGGCCGCGACGACATCACCGGCCTGCGCTACGGCAAGGTGATCATCCTCGCCGACGCGGACTCCGACGGCCTGCACATCGCCACGTTGCTGTCGGCGCTGTTCCTCAAGCATTTCCCGGCGCTCGTGGCGGCCGGCCACGTCTTCGTGGCGATGCCGCCGCTGTTCCGCGTCGACGTGGGCAAGACGGTGTTCTACGCGCTCGACGAGGAGGAGAAGCGCATCCTCATCGACCGCATCGAGCGCGACCGCGCCGCCAAGAAGAAGGGCACGCCCACCGGCGCGATCTCCGTCACCCGGTTCAAGGGCCTCGGCGAGATGAATCCCGAGCAGCTGCGCGAGTCGACGATGCATCCGGACACGCGCCGCCTCGTGCAGCTCACCGTCGACGATGCCGACGCGACGTCCGCGCTGATGGACATGCTGCTCGCCAAGAAGCGCGCGGGCGACCGCAAGGCGTGGCTGGAGCTGAAAGGCGATCTCGCCACGCTGGAAGTCTGAGGGTCGCCGGCGGATCGCGCCGGCCGTCGCGTCTCGGAGCCCGGTCGGGTGTTGGCCGCGGCACGGGAGTCCCGCGACGCGCGAACGCACCGCCGCCGGCTGCACAACGAAGAAGGCCCGCCGGAGCGGGCCTTCTTTTTTTTAAGCGACTCAGGGCAGCACGACGAACCTCGACAGGAAGGCGCGTGCGTCCGGCGTGTCCAGCCGGTAGATGACATTCGTGGACTTGCACAGCGAGTCACCGGTGATGGTCGTGCCCGCGAGCGTGGTCGTCTCTGCGGTGCCCGCGCCGATGAAGTTCGGGCCGCCCGAATCGCCGTAGCAGGTGCCGCCGTTGCCGGTCGCCGCATTCTGCGACAGGCGCAGCCACGCGGGGTTGATGGCGCTGAGCGAGCTGACCGCGTACTCGCGCACGTCGTAGTACGGGTTCACCGGCCCGCCCGGCTGGTTCACCACTTCGCCGCTGCCGTAGCCCGAGGCGGTGAACTTCGCGCCGACCGCGAACGCGCCGAGGCTGCCGGCCTTCGGCAGCTTCGCGGGGGTGATGCCCTTCACCGGCCGGTCGAGGACGACCACGGCGATGTCGTGCGGATCGCTCTGGACCTGGTCGTAGCGCGGATCGGCGTAGTAGGTGCCGGCGAGCAGCGTCGACGAGCCCGTGATCGCCGGGTCACACGAGACAAAGACGCGTGCATTGCCGAGGTCGCAGTGCGCGGCCGTGAGGAAGACGGTAGGCGAGATCAGCGTGCCCGAGCAGTACGGGTACGTGCCCGAATCGAAGTGCCCGACCAGCGCGCCGGTCTGCGGATGGCGTTGGCCGTCGAGCGTGCCGTACGTGATCGCGGCGGCCGGCAGGGCGAGGGCCAGCAGGGCGGTGGCGAGGATCCTCTGTCGCATGTGCATCCCCATGTCGGGGGAGCCGCCAGTCTGCACCGGCTGTGCAGTGCACCACGCCGTCACTGGCCGATCCGGCGCCTGAACGACGTTCTCGTCGGCTGGCCCTCCTGTACCACCTCGTCATCCGGCTGCGCCCACTCTCGGCGCATGAAAGCGCGCCCTGCCCCGACCCTGCACGCCCTCGACGTCGTCCGCGGCAACGCTCGCGCGTCCGCCGAGGCCCTGGCGCTCGACGCGCGGCGTGCGGCGACCGGGCTCGGCCTCGATGCCGAGGCGCTGGGCCCGACGCTCGACGTCGATCCGCCGACCGCTGCCGGGATTCTCGCCGGCGACTCCCGGATCACGCCGGGAAGCGACCTTGCCGAACGTACGCTGCTGCTCGTCCGGTTGCACCGCGCCCTGGGCGACGTCTACGGCTCGACCGAGCTCGTGCATCGCTGGCTCGATGCCGAGGAGCCGGAGCTCGGCGCGCGGCCGCGCGACCTGCTGCGCTCCACCGACGGCCTGCGCCGCGTCGTGGCGCACATGGAGCATCACTGCAAGGACTGCCTCTGGTGAATCAGCCGCCGAGCGCCGCGCGCAGCAGGCGCTCCAGAAGCGGCTGCAGCCGCGCGGCCCGGTTGTCGTCGTAGGCGGCCGTCGCCTCGTCCATGTAGGCGCGCTGGCTGGTTTCGAGTTGCACCGCGTCGACGCCGGCCTCCGGCCGGCCGTAGTGGCGCGTGATGTAGCCCCCCTTGAAGCGGCCGTCGACCACCCAGTCGTACTCGCCCTGCCCGGCCAGCACGCCTTCGAGCGCGACGCGCACGCCGGGGCTGCAGCTCGCGCCGCTGGACGTCCCGACGTTGAGGTCCGGCAGGCGGCCGTCGAACAGGAACGGCAGGTCGCTGCCGCGAATCGAATGCCCTTCCCACAGCAGCACGCGTCCGTGCGCGACGCGCAGGCGGTCGAGCTCCGCGGCCAGCGCATCGTGGTACGGCCGCCAGTAGCGCGCGATGCGGGCGTCGATCTCGGCCGCCGTCGGCTCGTGGCCATCGACATAGACGGGCTCGCCGCTGAAGCGTCGCACCGGGCACAGGCCGGTGGTGTTCTGCCCCGGATACAGCGACGTGTCGTCCGGCGGCCGGTTGAGGTCGACCACGTAGCGCGAATGCTTGGGCACGAGCAACGACGCACCGAGCACGTCCCGCGCGAAGCAGTACAGGCGCGAAACGTGCCAGTCGGTGTCCGGCGCGCATCGCGCTTCGGCCGTCATGCGCCGCGCGAGTTCGGGCGGGATCGCACTGCCGTCGTGCGGCAGGCTCACCAGCAGCGGCGCGTGGCCGCGGTGCAGCGTGTAGGTCTCGGTTTCGACGACGTCGGTCATGCGGGCCGCGTGCTCAGCGCATCAGCACGACTTCCTCGGCACTGGTGGGGTGGATCGCGATCGTATCGTGCAGGTCGTCGAGCGTGAGCCCGCGATGCATCGCGACGGCGAAGCCCTGCAGCATCTCGTCGGCCGCGTCGCCGAGCAGGTGGAGGCCGACGACGCGGCTGTCGTCGCCGACGCAGACGATCTTGAACAGGCTGCGGTGCGGCGATCCCGACAGCGCATGCAGCATCGGCCGGAAGCCCGCGCGCAGCACGTGCACGTCGTCGCCATGCACCGCGCGCGCTTCGGCTTCGGTCGGCCCGATGCGGCCGATCGGCGGGTGGGTGAAAACGACGGTGGGCACGTGGTCGAGCGCCAGCACGTTGCGTTCGCGGCCGCCGAAGACGCGATCCATCAGCCGCCGGGCGACGGCGATCGCGACCGGCGTCAACGCCGGCATCGGCGTGAGGTCGCCGACCGCATACAGGCCATCGACCGTCGTGCGGCCGACCGGATCGACCGGCACGTAGCCGCGTGCGTCCACCGCGACACCCGCCGTGTCGAGCCCCAGTCCCGCCGTGTTCGGCCGGCGGCCCGTCGCGAAGAGCACCTCGTCGACCGGATCGCTCCAGGCGCCCGTCGAATCCTGCAGCCGGAGCCCGCCCTCGATGCGTTCGACGGCCGTCGTCGCGGTGCCGGTGCGGATGTCGACGCCGAGGTGGCGGTAGTCCTCCTGCAACTGCGCGACGATCTCCTCGTCGAAACTGTCGAGCAGGCGCGGTCCGCGCGCGCGCAACGTGACGCGGCTGCCGAGCATCTGCAGCACGCCGGCGAGTTCCACCGCGATGTAGCCACCGCCGACGATCGCGACCGACGGCGGCGCGGCGCGCCAGGCGAAGAAGTCGTCGGAGACGCCGCCGAGTTCGGCCCCCGGGATATCGGGGCGCACGGGATGCCCGCCGGTGGCGAGCAGCACATGGTCGGCGGCGAGCACGACGCCGTCGTCCATGCGGACGCGGCGCGGGCCGACGAGCGTGCCGCGGCTCGGCAGCAGTGCGATGCCCGCGGCCTCCAGCCGGCGGCGGTAGCCCGCGTGGATGCCCTCGATGTAGCGCTCGCGATGGGCGATGAAGGTCGGCCAGTCGAAGGCGCATTCGCTCGCCGCGAAGCCGAGCGCCGCCGCCTGTCGCAACTTGCCGGCGACTTCCGCCGCGAGCCACATCGCCTTCTTCGGCACGCAACCGACGTTGACGCACGTGCCGCCGAGCGCGGCGGGCTCGAGCAGGGCGACGCGCGCGCCGTAGCCGGCCGCGCGGAAGGCGCCGGCCAGGCCGCCGGAGCCGCCGCCGATCACGATCAGGTCGAAGTCGCTGCGTGCGTCGGGCATGGCGGGCTCGGAAGCGGGTATCGCGACATTAGGCCCGCGCATCCGTCATCGCGGCGCGGCGGTGGCGATACGCGGCGTTGCGCGGTCAGCGCACGAAGCGATCGGGCCGGTAGGGCGCGGGATCGATCGCGGGCTCGCGCCCGGCGACGAGGTCGGCGAGCAACTGGCCGGTGCCGGCGCTCATGCCGACGCCCATCATCCCGTGCCCCGTCGCGAGCCACAGGCCGCGTCGCCCCGGCACCTCGCCGATCAGCGGCACGTCGTCGAGCGACATCGGTCGCCAGCCGAACCAGCGCTCGCGCTCGCGCGGGCCCGTCGGTTCGCGCAGGTACTCGGCCGCGCCGCGCTCGAGCGCGCCGAGCCGGCGCGGGTCGAGACGCTCGTCGTAGCCGGCGAATTCCATCGTGCTGCCGAGGCGGTAGCCGCTGGCCCAGGCGGTCACGCAGACCGCGCGCTCGCGCAGCACCAGCGGCCGCCGCGGGGCGAGCGTCGGCGGGTCGTAGGTGATCGAGTAGCCCTTGCCCGGTTGGATCGTGCGTGCGAGCCAGTCGAGGCCGACGGCCCCGGCGAGCCGCGGCGACCAGGCGCCGGCCGCGACCACGACCTCGCGCGCCGCGACGTCGCCCTGCGGCGTCGTGGCGACGAATCGGTCGCGGTCCTGTCGCAGCGATTGCATCGGCCGCTGCTCGTCGATGGCGACGCCGCGTTCGCGCGCGACGCGTGCGAGCTCCGCGACATAGCGGTCCGGGCGCAACGCCGCATCGCCGTCGAAGCGGATCGCCCCGGCGACGCCCGGCCGCATCGCCGGCTCCGCCGTCTCGTAGGCCGTGCCCTCGATCACCTCGACGGCGATGCCGAGCGCGCGCAGCAGCTCCAGTTCGTGCTGGCCCGCCTCGAAGCGTCGCGGATCGCGGAAGACGTAATCCTCGCCGGTGGGGAGGAATTCGCAGTCGAGCCCGTAGTGCGCCACCCACGACTCGAGGCGCTCGCGCGAGTCGTTGAGCAGGGCCGCCTTGGCGTGTGCGCTCTCCCGCCAGTGCGCCGCATTGCAACGGCCGCGGATCGCCCACAACCAGCGCCACAGCGCGGGGTCGAGGCGCGGGCGGATGTACAGCGGCGCATCGGGCGTCAGCATCATCGACAGCGCGCGCAGCACCATGCCCGGCGCGGCCAGCGGCGGCGCATGGCTGGGCGTGATCGTCCCGCAGTTGCCGTGCGAGCTGCCGCCACCGACGCGGCCCGCCTCGAGGACGTGCACCGAACGGCCCGCCTCGGCGAGCGCGAGCGCCGAGGCCAGGCCGACCACGCCGCCGCCGATGACGAGCACGTCGCGGGTGTCGGAGCCGGTCGTGGAATTCACGGGTGTCGGGGCCTTCGCGGTCGGTTCCACGCCCGGGCGGCCGGTCCGGACGTGCGGACTGGGGCGCCCGCCTTCTGCGCGGGAGGCGAAGTTTCGCATGGGGGCGCGGATGGGCGGCGGGGTCTGAAACACCGCGCGACGCCCCCACGGTTCCACCGATGGCGCCACGGGCCATGGCTGCGGCTGGGCATTGGCCGCCGTCGGCCCCTGTCGGCGCGTGCCGATCGAACCACCTCTTATCCACCGACGGATCCGGGTCGCTATCGCAAACCGTCGTGGTGCGGCGCAACAAAACAGCTCATGAACGGGCCATTAGTGTGACTTGCCGCTCACTTCCTGCATGAAGTCCGACTTCACGTGTCCGGTTTTGCCTACGTTCGACCTGCAGCCTGCTGGTCGCATGGATCGCCAGCCGCCGGCGCCCGGATCTTCCGATCCGGCACCACCGGCCATGCCGGGTCCATCGAACCGATCAGGGGTATCCATGTCCATGAAGTCCCGCGTCCTCGCGGTTTCCATCCTCGCCGCGCTCGGCGCCTCCGCGTATTCCGTCGCCGCGTCCAACGCGAACCCGGCCGCCGATCGCGCCCGCGGCCTGCTCGACCGCAGCGCCGCCGAGATCGCCAGCGCGACCGGCGACGGCTTCGCCGTGCGCAACGTGGTCGTCGATGCCGACGGCACCGAGCACGTGCGCTTCACCCGCAGCTACCTCGGCCTGCCCGTCATCGGCGGCGACTTCGTGATGCATTCGCGCAATGGTGAACTGCGCGGCGTGTCGAAGTCCCTCGCGACCCGCGGCCGTCCGGACACCGCCGCGCGCGTGAGCGCCGACGAGGCGATCGTGGCCGCCGGCGCCGAGTTCGGCACCGGCTTCGAAGGCATGCCGACCGCCCGCAAGGTGGTGTACGCCCGCGGCGAGCGCCCGGTGCTGGCATGGGAAGTCGTGATGAGCGGCGCCCGCGCCGACCAGACGCCGACCGAGATGCACTATTTCGTCGACGCCAACAACGCCCGCGTCATCGACGCCTGGGACGGCGTGCACACCGCCGGCGCGACCGGCACCGGCAACTCGCTGACCCTCGGTACCGTCTCGATCAGCACGAACTCGACGGCGACCGGCTACGAGATGCGCGACACGCTGCGCGGCAACGGCACGACGCTCGACAACGCCAACGGCTCGACGACGTCGACCACCGGCACGATCTACACCGACGCCGACAACACCTGGGGCAACGGCAGCAACAGTGACCGCGCGACCGCGGCGGTCGACGCCACGTACGGCGTCGCCGCGACGTGGGACTACTACAAGAACACCTTCGGCCGCACCGGCATCAAGAACGACGGCGTGGGCGCGAAGAGCCTCGTGCACGTCGGCAGCAACTGGGTGAACGCCTCGTGGTCCGACGCCTGCTTCTGCATGCGCTACGGCGACGGCGACGGCGTGACCTACAAGCCGCTGGTCGCGCTTGACGTCGCGGGCCACGAGATGACCCACGGCGTGACCTCGGCGGTCAACGGCCTCGCCTACTCGGCGGACGCCGGCGGCCTGAACGAGGCCTCGTCCGACATCATGGGCACGATGGTCGAGTTCTACGTCAACAACGCCAACGACGCGGGCGACTACGTGGTCGGCGAGAAGATCTACATCAACAATCCGGACCAGACCAAGGGCCTGCGCCGGATGTTCAAGCAGGACATGGACGGCGCGTCGTTCGTCTGCTATCCGAGCCGCGGCTTCTCGCGCCGCAACGATCCGCATTACACCTCGGGCGTCGCGAACCGCTTCTTCTACCTGCTGGCCGAAGGCGCCGTCGTGCCGTCGGGCTTCGGCGCCGGGTCGACCTACAACCTGACCCCGTCGAGCCTGGTCTGCAACGGCAACACCGGCCTCGTCGGCATCGGTCGCGCCAAGGCGGCGGCGATCTGGTACAAGGCGATGGACGTCTACTTCACCTCCAGCACCACGTATCCGCAGGCCCGCGTCGCGACGCTCAACGCCGCGCGTGATCTCTACGGTTCGGGTTCGCCGGAGTACAACGCGGTCGCGGCCGCGTGGAGCGCCACCAGCGTCAACTGACGCCGGCGTCCCCGCTTCACGGAACGGCCCGCCTCGGCGGGCCGTTTCCGTTTAGGGGTCGCGCAATGAAAACGGCCCGCCGAAGCGAGCCGTCGGACGTCCACGGGCGCTCGCGCCTCAGTGGTGGTGGCCGCCCTCGCCGTGCACGTGGCCGTGCTCGAGTTCCTCGGCCGACGCCTCGCGCACTTCGACCAGTTCGATCGAGAAGTGGAGGTCCTTGCCGGCCATCGGATGGTTGAGGTCGACGTCGACGACGGTCATGCCGACCTTCTCGATGGTCACGGCGCGCGGGCCGAAGTTGGTGTTGAGCACGACCTGCATGCCCGGGTGCAGCGGCTGGCCCTCGAAATGCTTCTTCGGCACGCGCTGGGTCAGCCCGTCGCGACGCTCGCCGTAGGCCTGCGCGGCCGGCACGTCGACCTCGAACTTCTCGCCCTGCTCGCGGCCCATCATCGCCTCCTCGAGGCCCGGGATGATGTTGCCGTGGCCGATCAGGATGGCGAGGGGCTCGCGGCCCTCGGACGACTCGATGGACTCCTGGCCCTGTTCGGCGACGGAGTAATGGAAGCGGACGACGCTGTTGTTCTCGATCTTCATGGGGTTCCTGGTGCCGCCGGCGGCGGACTGGGCGGGACCGGCATCACCGCGTCGGGCGCGGCGGCTGGCGGGACCGGCGGCCTTGCCGGCCCGTGAAGGAGCGGTCAAGCTGGCCGACGATGGAAACCGCGCATTATCCCGGCAAGCGATACCGCGCGCCAGCGAGCGTCGCGGCGCTGCTTGCGCTGGCGCTGGCGGGCTGCGGCGGGCCGGCGCCTGCGACGCGACCGGCACGCCCGGTGGCCCGGATCGCGCTGCCGTCGGTCTGGCCCGCGGTTCCACCGGAACGCCCCGACGCCGCGAACGCCGTGCTGATGCGCGCCATCTCGCTGGTGGGAACACCTTATAGGTACGGCGGCAACACGCCCGAGGGCGGCTTCGACTGCAGCGGGCTCGTCGGCTACGTGTTCCGCGACATGCTGGACCGGCCCCTGCCCCGCAGCTCGTCCGAGCTCGCCCGCACGGGTGAACCGGTCGGCCCGATGCGCATGGCAGGCGGCGACCTGGTCGTGTTCGGCGACGGATCGATCGTCAGCCACGTCGGCATCTACGTCGGCGAGGGTCGCTTCGTGCATGCGCCGAGCACCGGCGGCACGGTGCGGCTCGACCGCGCGGACGGCCCGTACTGGGCCGTCCGGTTCGCTGGCGCACGCCGCATCCTGAGGTGAAGGCGCGGTCACGCCCAAGCGGCAGTGGGTACGGCCGCCGTCACGACGCTGAAGCCCATTTCTGGGACACCGACCCCACGAATTAACGGTGGGGTAACGACTTGCTAACCAAACGCCTCCGTCTGGCGGGCATGATGGCCCGGTGACGAAATCGTGAGGTCCCGGTGATGACCGGCAACAAGCTCAACCGCTCTTTCACTCGCGCCGCCCTGGCAGCCCTTCTGGCGCTGGCGGCGCTCCCCGCGTTCGCCGACCCGGTGAACACCGCGGGCATGGGCGCGGACAGCGCCGATACGCCGGCCGACACCCGCGCCGCGCTCCCCGATTCCATGAGCCTGTCCGACCGCGCGCTGATGCTCGCCTCGGACATCAACCGCCTCATCGCGCCGGGCGCCCGCAGCGCCACCGCGACGCAGGGTGCGGCCACGGGCCGCGTGCAGAGCGTGCTGTCCCGCGCCTTCGCGCTGCTGGGCACGCCCTACCGCTGGGGCGGCACCTCGCCGGACGGCGGCTTCGACTGCAGCGGCCTCGTCGGCTACGTCTTCCGCAATGCCCTCGGTATCGAGCTGCCGCGCGTCTCGCGCGAGATGGCGCAGACCGGCGCGCAGGTCGACCGCAACCAGATGACCGCCGGCGACCTCGTGTTCTTCAGCACGCACAGCAGCGGCGTCGACCACGTCGGCATCTACATCGGCGAGGGCAAGTTCCTGCACGCCCCGCGCACCGGCCGCGATGTCACCGTCTCGAACCTCGACACCGGTTACTGGAGCGGCAAGTTCGTGTCCGCCCGCCGCGTCGCCGGCATCTGACCGAGCCGCATCGCGCAGATCGAAGGCCGCCTCCGGGCGGCCTTCCGCGTTTCAGGGGGCCAGCGGGGGGAGGCCTTCGAGCATCGGCTCGATGCCGCGGCTGAGCGTCATGACCTCGCGTGCGTATTCGGCGAGGCGTCGGTCCTGCTCGGACGTGGGCGTCCAGGCCGGCACCGGCACGGGCTGGCCCTCCGGTGCGTCGAGCGCCACGAAGACGATGACGCAGTGCGTGCAGAGGCGGTCGCCGGTGGCCGGATCCTTCGGATCGCGCGCCCGCACCTCGACCGCGAAATGCATGCTGGTGGTGCCCGTATGGACCAGCTTGGCGTGCAGCGTGACCAGGTCGGAGATGCGGATCGGCGCGAGGAAGCGGATGCCGCCCACCGCGACCGTCACCGAGTAATGCCCGCTCCAGGCCACCGCCGCGGCGTAGCCGGCCTGGTCGATCCATTTCATGACCGCGCCACCGTGCACCTTTCCGCCGTAGTTGACGTCGGTCGGCTGGGCCAGGAAGCGCAGGGTGAGTTCGCGGTCGCTCATGGGCGACGGTGTACCACGGGCGCCGTGCTCAGGCCGCTTCCGCCGCTTCGTCCGGCCCGACGTCCGCATGCGCGGCGTTGTAGCGCTCGACGTCGAGCAGGCCGGTTTCGCGCGCCACGAGCACCGGCACCAGCACCTGCCCGGTGACGTTGGTCATCGTGCGCATCATGTCCAGCACGCGGTCGATCGCGTATAGGTAGCCGATCACCTCGAGCGGCAGGTTCGCCGCCGAGAGCACCACCGTCGCCATCACCACCGCGGTGCCGGGTACGCCCGCGGTGCCGAAGCTGCCGAGCACCGAAGCGATCAGCACGATGAAGTACTGGTCGGGCGTGAGCGGCACGCCCGTGTACTGCGATATGAAGATCGCGCACAGCGCCGGATAGATCGCCCCGCAGCCGTCCATCTTGATCGACGCACCGAGCGGCACCGCGAACGCCGCGTAGTCCTTGTCGACGCCGAGGTTGCGGGTCGCCGCATTGAGCGAGGCCGGCATCGCCGCGAAGCTCGACGAGCTGACGAACGCGACCTGCATCGCAGGGAACGCACCACGGAAGAACCGCAGCGGATTGAGCCGGTGCGCGAGCAGCAGGCCGCCGTACGTCAGCACGATGTGCAGGGCGCAGGCGATGTAAAGCGCCAGCACGAAGTTGCCGAGCGGCAGCAGCTTGGAGAAGCCGAATTCGCCGACGAGCGCGGCGATGAGCCCGAACGTGCCGATCGGCGTGACCTCGAGGACGAAGCGCGTGACCTGCACCATCACGTCGCGGCCCTCGCCCATCAGCTCGCGCAGGCGCGGCGTGCGCTCGCCGAGCTTCACCATCGCGATTCCGAGCAGCGCCGCCCAGAAGATCACCGGCAGGATGGAGCCCTTGCCCGCCGCCAGCACCGTCTCGCCCGCGGCGTTCTTCGTCGCGCCGATGCCGGTCATCGCCTGGAAGGGGTTCTCCGGCACCACCGACAGCAGCACCTTCGCCACGCTGGGGACATCGCGCGGCACGAATTCGGGATCGACCGCGAGCCGCGCGACACCGACGCCGGGCTGCATCACCGTGCCGACGCCGAGCCCGATGGCGACCGCGATCACCGCCGTCAGCGCGAACCACAGGAACGTGCGGCCACCGAGCTTCGCCATCGACTTCTGCCCGTGCAGGGCGGACACCGCGTTGACCACCGCGAAGAACACGAGTGGCACCGCGATCATCTTGATCAGGCGCACGTAGAGGTCGCCCAGCGGGCCGAACCACGTCGACGCGGCCGGTCCCAGCGCCCAGCCCGCGAGCGCGCCGAGCGCGAAGCCGAGCAGGACGCGCTTCCAGAACCGGATGCGGAGCCAGGCGTGGACGAGGGACATGGGCGGGGCCGGAAACGGTCGAACCGGCACGATAGCGGAGGGCGCGACGGCGGGCGACGACGCGGCCGTCGCCTCAGCGTCCCGCCGGCGCGACGCAGGGGGCGCATGCGCATCGCGCGGATCCACGGCGCGGCTCGGCATAATCGCCGGCTCCCTGCCCGCCTGCCCGTCCATGTCCCGACTGCCCGTTCCGCTGCTCGCCCTCGCCGCCACCCTGCTGTGTGGCGCCTGCGCCGCGCCGGCGCCGCTCGCCCGCGGCGTCGCGGTGGACGTGCCCGTCGTCGACCGGCCGACCGGCGAATCGAGTGCGTGGTGGTTCCGCGACGGCGCCTCCCAGGCCGCCGCGCGCCGCGCGATGGGCGGGCGAGCGAAGAACGTCATCGTCTTCCTCGGCGACGGCATGAGCCTCACCACGGTGGCCGCCGCACGCATCCTCGAGGGGCAGCGCCAAGGGCATCCGGGCGAGGAGAACCGCCTCGCCTGGGAGGACTTCCCGTCCACCGGCCTCAGCAAGACCTACAACGTCGACTCGCAGACCCCGGACTCGGCCGGCACGATGACGGCGATCGCGACCGGCGTGAAGACGCGCATCGGCGTGATCTCGATCGGACCCGAGGCGCCGCGCGGGGACTGCGCGCAGGCGCTGCGCCATCCGCTCACCTCGCTCTGGGAGCTGGCGGCCGCGGACGGGCTCGATGTCGGCATCGTGACCACCACCCGAGTGACCCACGCCACGCCCGCGGCGACCTTCAGCCACGTACCCGACCGCAACTGGGAGAGCGACGGCGACCTGCCCGCCGCGGCGCGCACGCAGGGCTGCGCGGACATCGCGCGCCAGCTGGTCGAGTCGCCGCATGCGGACCGGATCAAGGTGCTGATGGGCGGCGGCCGCTCGAACTTCATGCCCGCCACGGCCGCCGATCCCGAATACCCGGACAAGACCGGCCGCCGGCAGGACGGCCGCGACCTGGTCGCCACCTGGCGCGGGCGCCACCCGGGCGGCGCGTTCGTCTGGAATGCGCGACAGCTCGCCGACGCACCGTCGATCGCGCCGCTGCTCGGCCTGTTCGAGCCGAGCCACATGCGCTACGAGCACGACCGCCCGACCGACACCGGCGGCGAACCCGACCTGGCGACGATGACGCGCGCGGCGATCGCGCGACTTTCGCAGGGCCGCGACGGCTACGTGCTGCTCGTCGAAGGCGGGCGCATCGACCACGCGAACCACGAGGGCAATGCGTATCGCGCGCTGACCGAGACGATCGCCTTCAGCGATGCCGTGCGCGCGGCGGTGCAGGCGACGTCCGCGGACGACACGCTGATCCTGGTCACCGCCGACCATTCGCACACGCTGAGCTTCAGCGGCTATCCGGTGCGCGGCAATCCGATCCTCGGAAAGGTCCGCGGCACGAGCGGCGAAGGCGATGGCGAGGGCGACTACGCGCTCGACGCGCTCGGCAAGCCGTACACCACGCTCAACTACGCGAACGGGCCCGGCTATGTCGGCGCGAGCGACGCGCAGCCGGAAGGGCCGAAGCGCCATCCGCATGCGACCAAGGGCACGCGCGCCGCGACCGGACGGCCGGACCTCTCGAAGGTGGACACGACCGATCCGGACTACCTGCAGGAGTCGATCGTGCCGATGGCGAACGAATCGCACGGCGGCGACGACGTGGGCATCTGGGCCCGCGGCCCGGGCAGTGAGGCCGTGCGCGGCTCGCTCGAGGAGAACGCGATCTTCCACATCCTGCTGCAGGCGACGCCGCGACTGCGCACCGCGGTCTGCCGCGCCGGCGGCTGCGACGCGAACGGCGTGCCCGTGTCGATGCCCGAATCGTTCCGCGCCGCGCGCTGAGCGCGGCCGGTCAGAACGGCTTGGCGATCACCAGGTAAACGATCGCCACCAGCAGCAGCACCGGGATCTCGTTGACCAGGCGCAGCGTGCGCGACGACGGCAGCGCGCCGCCGGCCGCCGCGCGCTTCAGCCAGCGCCCCGAAACGACGTAGAAGGCGAGCACGAACAGCACGCAGGCGATCTTCGCGTGCAGCCAGCCGCCGGCGATGTGGAAGCCGAACCACAGCGCCAGGCCGAACACGAGCGCGAGGCCGAGCATCACGTGCCCGAAGCGGTAAAGGCGACGGCCCATCAGCACGAGTCGCTCGCGCACGGGCGGCACGTCGCCGGCCTCCACCACATTGACCAGGATCCGCGGCAGGTAGAACACCGCGGCCATCCACGCGATCACGAACACGACGTGGAGGGTCTTGGTCCAGAAATAGGCCATGGCGCGGGCGCTCGGGCAGGCAGGGGCCGGTAGGATGCCACGCGCGCCGCGACGCTCCGACGGCGCTCCGGGGGATCGATGGGCAAGCAGTACGACGAGGACTATTTCCAGCGCTGGTACCGCGACCCGGCCCTGCGCCGCGAAGCGATCGGCGGCGGCGCGCGACTCGCGCGCAAGGTCGCGATGGCCGTCGCCACTGCCGAGTACTGGCTTGAGCGCCCGCTGCGAAGCGTGCTCGACGTCGGCTGCGGCGAAGGCGCCTGGCAGCCGGTACTAAAGAAGCTGCGGCCGAAGGCCACCTACCTCGGCTTCGACAGCAGCGCCTATGCGGTCGAGCGCTTCGGCCGCCGCCGGGGCCTGCACCTCGCGGCCTTCGGCGACTTCGCCGCGCTGCGCCCCTGCCCGCCCGTCGACCTCCTGGTCTGCAGCGACGTGCTGCACTACCTCGACACGCGCGAACTCGACGCGGGCCTGACAGGCCTCGCCGAGCTCTGCGGCGGCATCGCCTTCCTCGAGACCTTCACCCGCGAGGACGCGGTCCAGGGCGATACGGCCGGTTTCCGTCGGCGCCCGGGCCGCTTCTATCGCGAGCGCTTCGAGCGCGCCGGCTTCGCACCGCTGGGCTCCCACCTCTGGCTGGCGCCGGGCCGTGTTGACGAGGCGGCGACACTCGAAACGGCGGGCTGAACAAGGGCGACGGGTTTCACAGCCGGCTGTTTCACGCGGGGAGTATGCTGCGACGCAACAGGACAGGGGGTGTCCATTGCTTTACCAGATGCACGAACTCGGGCGCGCGTGGCTCGCGCCGATGACCTACTGGGCCGATGCGATGAGCAAGGCCTTCGGCGCGCAGGGCAGCTGGCTGTCCTCGGTTCCGGGCGCCGCGCGCGTGTCCGCCGGCTACGAGCTGTTCTACCGGCTCGGCAAGGACTACGAGAAGCCCCGCTTCGACATCGACGCCGTCGAGGTCGACGGTCGCACCTTCGCGGTCGCCGAGCGCGAGGCGCTACGCAAGCCGTTCTGCCGGCTGCTGCATTTCAAGCGCTACGCCGACGACGTCGCCGGCGTGGAACTGCTGTCGAAATCGCCGACCGTGCTGGTCGTCGCGCCGCTGTCCGGCCACCACGCGACGCTGCTGCGCGACACGGTCCGCACGCTGCTGCGCGACCACGACGTCTACATCACCGACTGGATCGACGCCCGCATGGTGCCGGCCGTGGAAGGCCCCTTCCACCTCGACGACTACGTCGTCTACGTGGAGGAGTTCATCCAGCACATCGGCGCGCGCGACCTGCACGTGGTGAGCGTCTGCCAGCCGACGGTGCCGGTGCTCGCCGCGGTTTCGCTCATGGCCGCGCGCGGCGAGCCGACGCCGCGCTCGCTGGTGATGATGGGCGGGCCGATCGACACCCGCGAGAACCCTACGCAGGTCAACGACCTGGCCACGCAGAAGCCGATGTGGTGGTTCGAGACGCAGCTGATCCACCCGGTGCCGCCGCCGTTCCCGGGCGTGGGCCGCCGCGTCTACCCGGGCTTCCTGCAGCACATGGGCTTCGTGGCGATGAACCCGGAGCGCCACTTCCAGTCGCACTGGGACTTCTACGAGAACCTGCTGCAGGGCGACCTCGAGGACGCGGACTCGCATCGTCGTTTCTACGACGAGTACAACGCTGTGCTCGACATGCCGGCCGAGTACTACCTCGACACCGTGCGCATCGTCTTCCAGGAGCACCTTCTGCCGAAGGGCCAGTGGGAAGTGCGCGGGCAGAAGGTCGATCCGTCGAAGATCCGCGACACCGCGCTGCTCACGATCGAAGGCGAGCTCGACGACATCTCCGGGCGCGGCCAGACGCGCGCGGCACACAAGCTGTGCACGGGCATCGATGCGAAGGACAGCCATCACCTCGTCGTCGAGGGTGCGGGCCATTACGGCATCTTCAGCGGCCGCCGCTGGCGGACGCAGGTGTATCCGCAGGTACGCGATTTCTTTGCGAGGTACTCGAAGGACTGATCGCTTCCGCGCAGGCGGACGAACGAAGGGCGCCTCGCGGCGCCCTTCGCGTTTCCGGCGACCGGTCGATCAGCCTGCGTAGGCCGGGCCCGACTTCACGAGCAGGTGTTTGGCGACCTGGCCGTGCAGGCGGCCGACGCCGCGCGCCAGGTGCAGCGTGCCGAACAGCAGCGCCACGCCCGCGGCGAACACGATCGGCAACGCCCAGTAGTCGACGCCGGTGATCTCCACCTGCGACATCGGCGCCCAGCCCATCCAGGCGAACAGCGCGGCGACCGGCGCGACGATGAAGCCGGCCGAGACCGACAGCAGCGTGACCGCGAGCGTGAAGTAGACGATGCCGAGCGGGAGCATCAGCAGCATGTACGCCATCGTTCCCCACGTGCGCGGGTCGGTGAACATCGACTTGATGCGCTCCAGCAGCGGCGCATCGCGCGTCACGTACAGCGGCCGGCGCGGCATGCGCTCGCCGAGCATCACTTCGACCAGCCGGCCCTCGACGAGCGAGAGCACGCGCACCGAGCCGAAGAACAGGATCACGAACGGGATGCCGATGATCAGCACCGAAAGGCCCGCGCTCAGCGACAGCCCGGTCACCACCCACGTGAAGTAGAAGATGCCAGTCGCCAGCGAGAGCAGCATGTAGAACAGCGCGGCGTACGTGCGCGGCTCGGCGGCGACGCCGAAGAAGCGACCCAGCGCGGAACGGCGCACCGGCGCCCTCGGCGGCTGCAGCGCGGTCTGCACGCGCACCTCGGTGTCCCGGTAGATGTCGGCCACTTCGGCGGGTGCGCCGTAGCTGCCGGCCACGTCGGCGATCACCTGCGCCTCCGACTTGCCCGGGTTGGCGGCCATTTCCGAGCGCAGGTAATCCTCGGCATCGTACAGCGCGTCCTGCACGAGCGCGGGGTCCGCGCCCTCCAGCGCGATGCGCAGGCGCTCCAGGTATTCGGCGATGGTCGAGGGCGCGCGCGGCGCGGGGGTGAAGGCGTGGACGGTGTTCATGCGAGGTCTCCCCGGGAGTCGGAGGCGGTGGTCTGGAGGTGTGCGGCGGCGAGCGGGCCGAGCACGGCGTCGACGGAGTCGCGCGTGCCGCGCCAGGCCTCCGCCCAGCGGGCGAGCACGTCGTGGCCGGTGGCGTTGATGCGGTAGTAGCGGCGCGGCGGACCGGAGACCGACGGCTCGACGAAGCTCTCGAGCAGCCCGGCGCCCTCCAGGCCGCGCAGGACCGGGTACAGCGCGCTCTGCTTGCCGGCCAGCACGCCCTCGAGCTGCTCCAGGCGCTTGGCGATCTGGTAACCGTACATGGGCTCGGCGGCCTCGCCGAGGACGGCGAGCAGCGCAAGGGAAACGGTGCCTGCGCTCAGCTCCTTCTGGAACTTCCGCAGGTGCAGGTCGGGATCGGTATCGCTGTCGGGCTGTGCAGCCATGGCGGAGGCTCGTCCTGATGACGAGTTCACTGTAGTGCGAAGTCCGATATACCGAACCTGCCATTGGTCACGGCCGTTGGCGCGCCAGCGACGGGCGGTCGGCTACCAAGGAGGCTCCCCCAACGGAGCGACCGCCATGAGCCAGGGCGACAAGTCCAGCTACACCGACAAGCAGAAGCGCGAGGCACGGCACATCGAGGAGAGCGAGCTCAAGCGTGGCGTGGGCAAGGAGCAGGCCGAGCGCATCGCCTGGGCCACTGTCAACAAGCAGGACGGCGGCGGCAAGAAGTCCGGGTCGGGCCGCACGCATCATTGATCGACGCTGCGGCGCGGCCGGGCATGCGACAGAATCGGGGCACGTCCCCGGGGAACCTGCCATGCCCATGCCGCGCCGCGTGCTTCCGACCTGCCTCGCCCTTGCTTTCGTCGCCACCCTCGCGCAGGCCGCCGCGCCGAAGGCGGCGGCGCCCGCCAAGCCGCGCTCGATGCAGGAGATCCTCGACGCCTCGACCGCGTCCGACTGGCGCCGGCTCGACCCCGCGAACACCCTCTACCTCGACCTCGACGGCGGCCATCGCGTCGTGATCGAACTCGCGCCGGACCTCGCGCCCGCGCACGTCGGGAACGTCCGCACGCTGGCACACGAGGGCTACTGGAACGGCCTGTCGATCGTGCGTTCGCAGGACAACTTCGTCGTGCAGTGGGGCGATCCGGAAGAGGACGCGGCCAAGCGCAAGCCCATCGGTGGCGCGAAGGCCAAGCTGCCGGCGGAATTCACCAGCCGAGCGCCCTCGCTCGCCCGGTCGTGGACGCGCCTGCCCGACATGGACGGCTGGGCGCCGCAGGTCGGCTTCGCGTCCGGCATGCCGGCCGGACGGGATCCGAAGGCCGGCACCTACTGGATGGCGCACTGCTACGGCGCCGTGGGGGCCGGTCGCAACAACGACGCCGATTCGAGCGACGGCACCGAGCTCTACGTCGTCACCGGCCAATCGCCGCGCCAGCTCGACCGCAACATGTCGATGGTCGGCCGTGTCGTCCAGGGCATGGAATGGCTGTCGACGATCCCGCGCGGCACCGGCCCGCTCGGCTTCTTCGAGAAGCCCGAGCAGCGCGTGGCGATCCGCGCGATCCGCCTCGCCGCCGATGTGCCGGCCGCCGAGCGCACCGAGCTCGAACTGATGCGCACCGATTCACCGCGCTTCGTCGAGTTGGTCGAGGCGCGCCGCAATCGCCGCGATGCCTTCTACAAGGTGCAGGCGCACCACATCGACCTGTGCAACGTGCCGCTTCCGGTGCGCGGGGCGAAGCGCTGAGGTTCAGCGACCGATGATCGGCGGCGCCGGCGCTCGCACCGCCGGCTGCGCACCCGACTTGTCGACGATGCCGAGCGCGGCACGGGCCGCGGCTTCGTCGGCGTTCGCCGGCATCGGCATGGCCGGCACCGGACGCTCGGGCGCGACCGGCCGCGGCAACGGTCGCGGATCGGCCGCACGGCCGTCGCCCGCGACGCGCGGCGCATCGGTTTCCGCCGCAGCGCGCTCGGCTTCCTGGCTCAGCACCACGAGCGAGATGCGGCGGTTCTTCGGATCGGCCGGATCGTTGCGGTTGAACGGCACCGACGACGAGAGCCCGACGACGCGCGCGAGCTTTTCCTCGCGCATGCCGCCCTCGATCAGCGCGCGTCGCGCCGCGTTCGCACGCTCGGCCGACAGTTCCCAGTTGCTGTAGCCGATCTTCGCGGCGTACGGCGTGGTGTCGGTGTGGCCCGAGATCGCGACGCGATTGGGCACGCCGTCGATGTACTTCGCCAGCTCGACGAGGATCTGCCGCGTGTAGGGCTTCAGCTCGGGCGATCCCAGGTCGAACATCGGGCGGTTCTGCGCATCGATGATCTGGATGCGCAGGCCTTCGGGCGTGATGTCGATCAGCAGCTGGTCCTTGAACGGCTTGAGCGCCTGGCTCTGGCCGATCGCCTTCTCCAGCAGCTTGCGCAGGATCTCGAGCTTTTCCTTGTCGGCCTTCTCGAGCGCCTTGCGCACGGCATCGTCGTCCGCGGTCTTGCCGTTGCCGAGGCCCGGGATCCTGGCATCGCCCGCGCCCGGCGGATTGCGCAACTGCGAGAACATCTTGATCGGCGTGTCGCCAGCGCCGCCGGGCCCCATCTTGCCCTGCACCGCCGTGCTCGTACGGCCCTGCACGGCGCTCGGGTTCTTGAAGTAGTCGGCGATGCCGCCGAGCTTCTCCTGCGGCATCGTGGCGGCGAGCCACATCACCATGAAGAACGCCATCATCGCGGTCACGAAGTCCGCGTACGCGACCTTCCACGAGCCGCCGTGATGCCCGCCGCCGCCCTTCTTGCGGCGCTTGATGAGGATGATCGGCGCGGGCTGCTGCGCGGCCATCGATCAGCCCTTCGCGGACTTGAGATCCGCTTCGAGGTCCTGGAACGACGGCCGGATGTCGGAGAACAGCAGCTTGCGCGCGAATTCGATCGCCACGCTCGGCGCGTAGCCGCGCAGCGAGGCGATCAGCGCCATCTTCACCACCTCGAACGCCTTGCCGTCCTCGTGTGCGCGGTTTTCCATCGCGCTCGCGATCGGGCCGACGAAGCCGTACGAGATCAGGATGCCGAGGAACGTACCGACGAGCGCCGAGGCCACCTTCTCGCCGATCTCCGACGGCGCCGCGCTGCCGACGATCGACATCGTGTTGATGATGCCGAGCACGGCGGCGACGATGCCGAAGCCCGGAAGCGCGTCGCCCACCTTCTGCATCGAATGCGCCGGCTCCAGCGCCTCGTGGTGGTGCGTCTCCAGCTCGTACTCCAGCAGCGACTCGAGCTCGTGCGGGGCCATGTTGCCGCCGACGATGAGGCGCAGGCAGTCCGTGATGAAGTCCACCATGTGGTGGTCGGCGAGCACCTTCGGATACTTCTGGAAGATCGAGCTCTCGTTCGGCTGCTCGATGTGCGCCTCGATGGCCATCATGCCTTCGCGGCGCATCTTCACCAGCAGCTCGTAGATGAGCTTGAGCAGGTCGACGTAGTCGCCGCGCGTGTACTTGGGCCCCTTCATCACGCCCTTGACGCCGGCGAGCGAGGCCTTGATGACCTTGATGGGCGTTGCGATCAGCCACGAGCCGACCGCCGACCCGACGATCACGATGATCTCGTTGAGGTGCCACAGTGCAAGGATTTTGCCGCCGACCATCATGAAGCCACCGAGCACGCTGCCGATGACGACGACGGCTCCGATGATCAGGTACATCCTTGTGGCTCCAGCGCTGCGGGGGACAGGTCACCCGAACTAACGGCGGCCGGGCCCCGGACTTGAGTTCGCGCGGCGCCAAGCGGCCGTTGGCGAGTCGTCCGCGTTGGCGTGCCGGTCACGGCCGGGGTCCGAGCATCGGGGCTTCGATCCGCAGGAGCCCGACATGAACCGCGAGACCCCGCACCACGGCCCGAACCGCGACGCCGGCGCGCGCCTCTACGAGGACATGCCGTCGGTCACCGACCACGGCGGCGGCCGCTCGCCCCGCGACGATTCCTTTGGCCCGCCCGCAATCGGCGGCCCGCAGGAGCCGCGCTACGGGCAGGACCTGCGCGCCGACGAGTCGCGCGCGCTCGACCTCTCGACCCAACGCGCGATGCATGGCCAGAAGCGTCGTGGGCCGAAGAACGCCACGCGCTCGGACTCGCTGATCACCGAGGAGCTCAACGAGCGCTTCACCGACGACGATCTGCTCGACGCGAGCGAGATCCTGCTGCGCTCCGAGGACGGCCGCGTCCTGCTCACGGGCAATGTTCCCGAGCGCTGGATGAAGCATCGCGCGGAGGACATCGCCGAGTCCGTGCGCGGCGTCGTGGACGTCGAGAACCGGATTCGCGTCGACGACGGCACCGCGTCGATCGGCCCGGGCGGCGCCGTGCGCAGCGGCCTGAACCAGCCCGGCAGCGGCTTCTCGAGCTCGCCGCCGAACGAGGACTGGCAGGCCCGCGACGACCGCGTGGGCTGACACCGACCTACAAACAGGAACGCCCGCATCGCTGCGGGCGTTCTGTCGTGCGGATGCGGCGGATCAGAAGCCCATCCACAGCCTCGCGAAGTACGCCCGGCCGCTGAGGCCGAACTGCACGCTTTCGAAGATGTGGCCGTTGTCGGTCTCGTTCGGATCCTGGCGGCTCGGGAAGACGTCGAACGCGTTCGTGACGCCCAGCGTGAGCTTGGCCTTCGGCGTGAAGCTGTACGTGCCGCTGACGTCGGCCGACGTCTTCGCCGCATAGCGCTGGTTCGGAACGCCCGCCTCCGTGCCGGAGAACGTCCCGAGTTCCTGCGGACCGAAGTGGATGATCTTCAGGTTCGCGTTCCACGGGCCGCCGGTCCAGTCAAAGCCCAGCACGGCCTTGCGGCGCGGCGAGCCGTTTTCGACGAAGAGGCGATCGCGCTCGGGCAGCAGCGCGTCCTCGCGCCCGGCCAGCGAGGCCGGTGCATTGACCTTCGTCACCTCGGTGCGGTTGAAGTTCGCCGCGAAGAACGTATCAAGCGTACCGCCCAGCAGCGCATGTCCGTTCCACGCGGCGGTGAGGTCGAGGCCGGTGGTGCGGGTGTCCACCGCGTTGACGAAGAAGCGCGCCACGCCGATGTCGCGCGCGGCGAGGATCGCGCCGATGTTCGGATCGTCGTTGCCGAACTCGCCGGTCAGGATGATGCGGTCCTGGATGTCGATGCGATAGGCGTCCGCGGTGACGGAGACGGCACGGGACGGCGACCACGTGATGCCGAGCGTGCCGCTGCGCGACGTCTCCTCCTTCAGCGACGGAATGCCCGCCGCGACGGCGAGCGCGCTGTCGTTCGGCGCGATCACGATGTCGACGGGCTGGCCGCTGATGAAGTCGGTGATCGTCGACGAGAAGTACTTCTGCTGCAGCGACGGCGCGCGGAAGCCCGTGTTGAGCGAGCCACGCACCAGCAGCGCGTCGGTGGCGCGGAAGGCCATCGCCACCTTGCCGTTCAACGTCGAGCCGAAGTCGCTGTAGTCCTCCCAACGCACCGCGAAGTCGGTCGTCAGGCGGTCGGTCATGTCCAGCTCGAGGTCGGCGTAGAGCGCGTCGCTCTGCCGCGTGCGGTTGGTCACGTCGACCGGCTGGAAGCCCGGGAAACCCTGGCTGCCGGCGTTGCCGCCGGTGCCGGCGCCGTCCGCATCGATGTACGAGCCGGGTTCGCCCGCGCGGATGCGGTAGCGCTCCTGGCGGTGCTCGGCGCCGAACGCGATGTTCATGCCCTGCAGCACGCCGTCGAAGAAGCGCGAGACGTCGAGGTTGGTGGTGTCCTGCTGGAACGAGAAGCCGCCGGCGTCGAAGCGCGTGGCACTCGTCGCCGGGCGTCCGCCCAGCGCGTTCGCGTTGGCGATCGAGGCGTTGAGCGTGTGGTTGATGTCGTAGCGCAGCTCGTTGTAGCCGTGCGTCTGCGAGACGTCCCAATGCCACAGGCCGATGTCGCCGCGCAGGCCGAGGATGCCGAAGCGGTCCTGCAGATCGCCGTCGATGAACGGCACGAAGCCGTTCGGGTACATCGCCGCGGAGTTGCGCGACGGGATGTCGTCGCTGCCGACGCCGCCCCGCGCGAACGCCGCGGAGGACGCGGCGCGGCTCTGCATGCCCGCGGTGAAGTAGACCGTCGCCGCCTCGCCCAACGGCTGGTCGCCGTTGACGTAGAGCGTGCGGTTGAGCACCTGCGAGTCGCCGATGATGCGCAGCGGGTTCTCGTCCGTCGCGCGGTTGGAGCGGCCGCGGTCCTGCCATTCGCCGGTCACCGCGAGCGTGCCGCCGGTGGCCAGCTTCAGGCCGCAGTACGCGGAGGCCAGCCAGTTTTCGCCGTCGCCGCGCGAGTACTGGCCCCAGCCGAGCGCGGCCTCGCAGCCGGCCTTCCGCTTGAGCGCGATGTTCATGACGCCCGCGATGGCGTCGGAGCCGTACTGCGCGGCGGCGCCGTCGCGAAGGATCTCGATGCGGTCGATCGCCATCACCGGGATCGCGTTGAGGTCGGTGCCGGTGTTGCCGCGATTGCGCGCGCCGTAGATGTTGACCAGCGAGACCGTGTGGTGGCGCTTGCCGTTGACCAGCACCAGCGTCTGGTCCGAGCCGAGCCCGCGCAGCGCGGCGCCGTCGACGAGGTCGGCGCCGTCGGAGCCGGTCTGGCGCGTGGAGATGAAGGACGGCGCGGTCGCCTGCAGCGATTGCGCGAGGTCGAACTGCCCGCCGGTCTCGACCTGGCGCTGCATCGGCAGCACGTCGACGGGCACGGGCGTGGTGGTGTCGGACGCGCGCTGCACGCGGCGCGAGCCGATCACCGCAACCGTGTCGAGCTGCGGCGCGTCGTCGGCCGTCGCGGCGGGCGCGGCGTCCTGCGCGCGGGCCTGCGGCATGGCCGCGAGGGCGAGGGCGAGCGCGACGGCCGAGCACAGCACGGCACGACGCGGATGGTCGATCGAAGGTCCTTGCATCTTTTTCCCCGTTCAGTGGATCCCCGCGGAGGAATCTAAGGGTCGCGGCGGCCCACGTCCATGCGCGTCCGTCGGCGCGCGTCGATGAATCGCTCAGCACGGGTGCGTTTGCCGTCACGCGGCCTATGCCCGCCGCTGCCTAGCCTCGAAATCGCCCCATTTGCAGGAATTCCCCGCCATGCCCGTGATGCGTATGCGAGTGATGGGAAGCGACGACCACGCCCGTGCCATCGGCAACCTGCTGCAGAGCATCGATGGCATCGAGCACGTCGAGGAAGTCGCCGACCTCATGCCCCGGATGGACGACGACTCCAGCTCGGCCGGATTGACCGACGACCAGGGCTCGCCCGTCCACGAGCTCGAAGTCGAAGCGCCGAACGACCTCGCCGTGCAGCGCGTCCGCGACGCCGTGGAGGCGCTGGCCTTCGACCTCGATGTCATGGTCGAGTTCGAGAACGACGCCGACTGGAACAGCTGAGACCGCGGATGCGCCATCGTGCCTGCCCTCCCTCGCTCCTCGTCCGATGCCGTGCAGGCGTCGCGACGGCACGCTGCCGGGCCCGGGGTCGCTGACATGCACGGCCGGCCGCACGAGATGCTGCTGTCGGACCTGACACCGCGGTCCCCCGCCTTCCTCGCGACGACGCCGGCGGTGTTCGGCAGCGGCGTGCCCGCGGTCGACGGCGTGCGCGTCGGCATCGGCGGCTGGACCTACGCGCCGTGGCACCACACGTTCTATCCGAAGGGCCTCGTCGCGCGGCGCGAGCTCGAATACGCGAGCCGGCGCTTCAGCACGATCGAGATCAACGGCACCTTCTACGGCGCGCGCCGCGCGGCGGAATACGCCCAGTGGCGCGAGCAGACGCCGCCGGGCTTCGTGTTCTCGGTCAAGGCGCCACAGCACGTCACCCAGCGCGGCGCGCTCGCGAAATGCGGCAAGGCCGCCTGGGCCTTCCTCAACGGCGGCCTCGCCGAGCTCGGCGATCGGCTCGGGCCGGTGCTGTGGCACATGCCGCCGAGCCGCACGTTCGATGCCGACGACCTCGCCGCCTTCCTCGACCTGCTGCCGCGCACGCTCGACGGCCGGCCGCTGCGGCATGTCATCGAGCCGAGCCATCCGAGCTTCCTCGACCCGCGCTACGTCGAAGTCGCGCGCGCGTTCGGCGCCGGTACCGTCTGCACCGACGCACCCGACATGCCCGCCTTCGGCGGCGTGACCGGACAGACCGTCTACGTGCGGCTCATGCGCTCACGCGTGGACGTGCCCGAGGGCTACGCCCCCGAGGAGCTCGACGCGTGGCTGGAGCGCGCGCGGCTGTGGTCGTCGGGCGGCGAGCCCGACGACGTGCCGCGGCTCGTCGAGCCGGTCGCCCCGCTGCGGCCACGCGAGGTGTTCGTGTATTTCATCGGCGGTGCCAAACAGCGCAACCCGGCGGCTGCCATGGGGATGATCGCCCGCCTGCTGCGCCGATGACGGCGAAGCAGTGCTCCGCCATTTCGGCGGTGCCAAGCAGCGCAACCCGGCAGCTGCGATGGGAATGATCGCCCGCCTGCTGCGCCGATGACGGGACGCATCAACTCGCGGTGAGGCAGCCGCCTCGACCGCGAACCCGGCACCCGCTCGTGGCGCGTTGCCAAACCCCCGGCCGTCTCCAACTCTCGACTGGACGCTTCGCCCAACGACCCATCGGCCCGCGTGTCGTGCCCTACTTCGCCCGCTGGCTCAACGCCACGCTGCCGAGGATCAGTGCCGCCGCGATCGACATGCGCAGCGTCGGCGCCTCGCCCAGGAGCCACCAGGCCCACGCGACGCCGAACAGGGGCACGAGGTAGGTGACGGTCGACGCACGGCCCGCGCCGATGCGCGCGATGAGCCGGTAGTACATGACGAAGGCGATGCCGGTGCACATCACGCCGAGCAGCGCGACCGACAGCCACGCGCGCGGCGATGGCGACGTCTCCGGCCATTGCGCAATGGCGAACGGCAGCACCATCAGCGCGGCGCAGGCCAGGGTCGCGGGCGCGACGGCGCTGGCGGGCAGGCCGGACAGGTGGCGACGCACGAGGTTGATGCCGAGTCCGTAGAGCAGCGCGGCACTGGCGCCGGCCGCGACCGCCGGCCCGATCGCGGCTCCGGCGACACGACCGCTCGCGAGCACGACCACGCCGGCGAAGCCGACCGCGAGGGTCGCACTGCGCGCCCAGCCGATGCGTTCGCCGAAGAACATCGCGCCGACGAGCGCGGTGAACAGCACCGTCATCGCATTGCAGATCGCACCGACGCCGGCCGGCGCCCGCTCGGCGCCCCAGGCGAACAGCAGGAAGGGCACCGCCGAGTTGATCGCGCCGATCAGGGCGAGCTTCGGCCACAGGCGCAACGGGAACGACGCCCGGGCACGCCAGAGGAACGGCAGCAGCACGATGGCGCCGAGGGCGAGCCGCACCTCCACCAGCGCAGCCGGGCCGAACTCGGACGCGGCGACGCGCATGAAGAGGAACGAGGCACCCCAGATCGCGCCGAGCACGGCGATTTCGAGCGGCGTGATCCAGCCGCGGGCCTCGGGTGCTGCGAGCGGCGTGGCGGGGACGTGGGCGGCCATGAAGCACTCTCCGATGAAGCCGACGCGGCCGCCGGATGCGCGGCATCGAGGCCGTTCGCATCCACCAGCCGTGAGCGAGGTTGGGGACAAGGCGCATTGTCCGCACAGGCTCGGCCCCCGCAAGCGCATACTTTCGACGTCACCCACGAATCTGGCTTGAGGCTGCATGGGCACCCGCGCGGAATGGCTCTCGGCGATCGCTGCGTTCGAGGCGGCCGCGCGCCACCAGAACTTCGCCCATGCGGGCGAGGAGCTGCATCTCACCTCGAGTGCCGTGAGCCACCACGTGCGCAAGCTGGAAGCGCGGATCGGGCTGCCGCTGTTCCAGCGCCACGCCCGCGGCGTCGCGCTCACCGCCGCGGGCCGCCAGCTCGCGGACGCCGCGAGCACGTCGCTCGCCGATCTCGAGGACGTGCTGCGGACGCTGAAGTCGGCGAGCCAGGAGCTCGACACCGTGCGCGTCGCCACGCTGCATTCGTTCACCTGCGCCTGGCTGATGCCGCGCCTGCGCGCGTTCACCGCCGCGCACCCGGGCATCCGCCTGAGCATCGAGACCGGCTTCGCCCTCGCCCGCTTCGACGACAGCGGCCCGGACGTGGCCATCCGCCACGGCCCCGGGCAGTGGCCCGGGGCGCAGGCGACCTTGCTGATGGACGAGCAGCTCTTCCCGGTGGCCGCGCCGGACATGCCCGGGTTCGCGGAGGTGCGGACGACCCGCGACGTCGCCGCGCTGCCGCTGGTGGCGGACAACGCCCGCCAGGGCTGGCCCGACTGGTTCCGCGCGGCCAAGGTGCGCGGCGTGGTGCCCGACGAGCGGCTGCGCTTCACCGATTCGACCGGCGCGCTGGAAGCGGCGGCCGCGGGCCTGGGCGCCGTGCTCGCACGCGAACGCATCGTCGCGCCCTACCTCGCCGACGGCCGCCTCGTGCGCCTGCCCGGCCCGGCGATCCGCGCGCGCTGGTCGTACTACGTCGTGGAGCCGACGCACCGCCACCTGCGCCCTGCGGCCCGCACCTTCGTCGACTGGGTGCTCGAGGCGGCGCGCGACGGCGCGCACTGATCGCACGCCACGGCCGCCTGCGTCGCGACACATGGCGATCGCCGATAATCCTTCGATGTCGACGCCCGAAACCCGCCGCGCCTTCCTGCAGATCCACGTATGCGTGGTGCTGTGGGGCTTCACCGCCATCCTGGGCAAGCTGATCAGCCTGCCCGCGTTGCCGCTCGTGTGGTGGCGCATGCTGTTCGTCGTCGCCGTGCTCGCGCTGGTGCCGCGCGTCTGGCGCGGGCTGCGGGCCATGCCCGGCCGCATCGTGCTGGCGTATTCGGGCATCGGCGCGCTGGTCGCGCTGCACTGGCTGACGTTCTACGGCTCGATCAAGTTGTCGAACGCCTCCGTCGGCGCGACCTGCATCGCGCTCGGCACCGTATTCACCGCGATGGCCGAGCCCTGGCTCGCGAAGACCCGCTTCCAGCCGCGCGACTTCCTGCTCGGGGTGGCCGTGCTGCCCGGCGTCGCGCTCGTGGTCGGCGGCATTCCCGCCGGCATGCGCGCCGGCGTCGCGGTCGGCACGCTGTCGGCGATCTTCGTGGCGCTGTTCGGCTCGCTCAACAAACGCTTCGTCGAGCACGGCGACGCGCTCACCATCACCGCGATCGAACTCGGCGCGGGCACGCTCATGCTCACCGTGCTGTCGCCGCTGATGGCGCTGCTGTGGCCGGGCGAAGCCCTGTCGTTCTCGCTGCCGGGGGCGCGCGACGTCGGCCTGCTGCTCGCGCTGTCGATCGGCTGCACGCTCATCCCGTACGCGCTGTCACTGGTCGCGCTGCGGCACATGAGCGCCTTCGCGGCGCAGCTCGCGGTGAACCTCGAGCCGGTCTACGCGATCGTGCTCGCGATCCTGCTGCTGGGCGAGCAGCGCGAACTCAGCCTCGCCTTCTATGCGGGCGTCGCGATCATCCTGGGCGTGGTGCTCGCGTATCCGCTGCTGCACAGCCTGCGCCGCATCGAGCATCCGGAGATGCTCGCGGCGTCCGAAGCCAAGGGCATGGTCGACTGAACGCCCCGGCTCAGGCCGGTGCGTGCTGCGACTCGTCGAACGTCATGTAGCAGACGTTGAGCTTGTTGCCGTCGAGGTCGCGGAAGTAGGCCGCGTAGAAACCCGGGAACCGTTCGCCGGGCGCGCCCTCGTCGGTGCCGCCGAGCTCGAGCGCCTTGGCATAGAGCGCGTCGACCTGCGCGGGATTCTCCGCCTCCAGCGCCACCATCGTGCCGTTCCCGGCGGTCGCGGGCTCGCGATTGAAGGGAATCGAGATGCCGAGGCCCGCGCCGTTCTTCGGATTGCCGTAGGCGATGAAGTAGTCGGGCTGCTCCATCACGCGCTTGGCGCCGACCACCGCCAGCAGTTCGTCGTAGAAGCGCGCGGCGCGCGGCAGGTCGTTGGTACCGAGGGTGGTGTAGGCGATCATCGTGCGGGCTCCGGAAGTCCGGGCGGGATGCTAACCCCACCGCGGCGCGCGCACGACGTCGGCCGCGCCGCAGACACGCCACGCCGCGAGCGTCTATCCTCGTCGCGAACCCGACGGAGCCGCCATGAACGCCAATACCCAGACCGACATCGCCAAGCTGCTGCTGCGCGTCACGCTCGGCGTGCTGGTGCTGTTCCATGGCTTGGCCAAGCTCAACGGCGGCATGGGCGGCATGGTGCGGATGGTCGAGGCGCACGGCCTGCCGGGCCCGCTCGGCTATGGCGTCCTGCTGGGCGAAGTCGCCGGCCCGCTCATGCTGATCGCCGGCTTCCACGCACGCATCGGCGCGCTGCTGGTCTTCATCAACATGGTCGTCGCCGTGGTGCTCGTGCACATGGGCCAGCTCGGTTCGTTCAACGAGCAGGGCGGCTGGGCGCTCGAACTGCAGGCGATGTACCTCGTCGCCGCGCTCGCGCTGGCGCTGCTGGGCCCGGGTCGCTACAGCGTCAACGAGCGCTGATCGTGCAGGTGCTCGAATTCGATCTCGAAGGCGAGTTCGTCGAACTCAACCAGCTGCTCAAGCTGGCCGGGCTCTGCGACAGCGGTGGGGCGGGCAAGCAGATCGTCGCCAGCGGCGCCGTCCACGTCGACGGCGCGGTGGAGTTGCGCAAGACAGCGAAGATCCGCGCCGGGCAGCGCGTCCGGCTGGGCGACGTCGAGATCCGCGTCGTCCCGGGCTGACTATTTCACCAGCGGTCGCAGCGACGGCCAGACGTGGTCGAGCAGGCGGCCCTGCACCGCGGCGGTCGGATGCAGGTTGTCGCGCTGGAACGCGGCGCGCTGCAGCATGATCGGCTCCAGGAAGAACGGCACCAGCGCCGCGCCGTGGTTGCGCGCCACCGTCGTGTAGGCATTGGCGAAGCCTTCGGTGTAGGCGCGGCCGAGGTTCGGCGGCATGCGCATGCCGAGCACGAGCACCTTCGCGCCGCTCGCGCGAGAGAGCTTCACCATGCGGTCGAGGTTGGCCTGCATGTCGCGCACCGGCAGGCCGCGCAGGCCGTCGTTCGCGCCGAGCTCGATCACCACCACCGACGGCCGCGTCCGCGCGAGCGCCGCGGGCAGGCGCGACAGGCCGCCCGCCGTCGTCTCGCCGCTCACGCTCGCATTGACCACGCCCCAGCCGGGGTTCGTCGATTTCAGCCGCTGGCCGAGCAGCGTCACCCAGCCCTGCGAGGCGGCGAGCCCGTAGCCGGCCGACAGCGAGTCGCCCATCACCAGCACGGTCTTCGTCCGCGCCTGCACCGGCGTCGCCACGCGCGCCTGCGCCGGCAGGGTCACCACCAGCGCCATCAACAGTGCGATCCAGACCAGGCCCTGTTGAACACGGCCCTTCATGCCTTCATATGCGGTGTACATGCAGTCCTCCGGCCGGACCCCCGGCCCCACTGGAGACATGATGCTCGACTCCACCGTGAACCCCGGCCGAAGCACGGTCCCCTCCGCGCTGGCCGCCGAGCATCTCGGCAAGCAGGTGCCCCTGCCCTCCGGCGACCTCGTGATCCTGCGCGACGTCGGCTTCGCCATCGCCCCGGGCGAGACGGTGGCGGTGGTCGGGGCCTCGGGCTCGGGCAAGAGCACGCTGCTCTCGCTGCTGGCGGGGCTCGACACCCCGTCGTCCGGGCGCGTCCTGCTGGACGGCACCGCGCTGTCCGGCCTCGACGAGGACGGACGGGCGCGCGTGCGCGGCGAGAAGGTCGGCTTCGTCTTCCAGAACTTCCAGCTGCTGCCGTCGCTGACCGCGCTGGAGAACGTGATGCTGCCGCTCGAGTTGCGCGGCGACGCGGACGCGGCCGGGCCCGCGCGATCGATCCTGCAGCGCGTCGGCCTCGGCGAGCGTCTCGGCCACTACCCGCGGCAGCTCTCCGGCGGCGAGCAGCAGCGCGTGGCGCTGGCCCGGGCGTTCGTCACCCGGCCCGGCCTGCTCTTCGCCGACGAGCCCACCGGCAACCTCGACACCCGCACCGGCGCGTCCATCATCGAACTGCTGTTCGAACTCAATGCGCAGGCCGGCACCACGCTGGTGCTGGTGACCCACGACGACGCGCTCGCCGCGCGCTGCGGGCGCGTGCTGCGCCTCGACGCGGGTCGGCTGGTCGACGACGCGATGGCGACGCGCTGATGCCGGTCGCCCTCGCACTCGCCTGGCGCCAGCTTCGCCGCGACCTCCGCGCCGGCGAGGTGCGCATTCTGATCGCGGCCATCGTGCTGGCCGTGCTGGCGGTCACCGCGGTCGGGTTCGTCACCGATCGCGCCGAACGTGCGCTGGCGATCGAAGCCAATCGGCTCCTCGGCGGCGACGCCGTGGTGAGCGGCGACGGCCCGCCCTCGCCCGCGCTCGACGCCGCGGCGCGCGCACCCGGGCTGCGCCGCGCGGAGACACGCGAGCTGACCACGATGGCCTCGGTGGGCGACGGGGACGCGCAGCGCCTCAAGCTCGCCGACCTCCGCGCGCTGGGTGCGGGATTTCCGCTGCGCGGCACCTTCCGCCTCCTGGATTCAGGAGGTAACGAAACCTCCGCAAGCCGCATCCCCGCGCCAGGCACCGCGTGGCTGAGCCGCAGCGGCGCCGACGCGCTCGACGCACGCATCGGCGATGCGATCTCCCTCGGCGACCGCACGTTCCGCATCGACGCGATCGTCGCGCAGGAGCCGGACGCCTCGACGGACCTCTTCAACATCGCCCCGCGCGTGCTGATCAACCTCGCGGACCTGCCCGGCACCGGGCTCGTGCAGGTGGGCAGCCGCATCCAGTACCGACTCGTCGTCGCCGGCGAGGCGGGCGCGATCGAGCGGTTCAACGGTGCGGCGAAGGCGGCGCTCGGGCGCGGCCAACGTCTCGAGACGATCGGGAACGCACGCCCCGAAGTGCGCTCGGCGCTCGACCGTGCAGGCCGCTTCCTGGGCCTCGCCGCGATGGTCTCGGTGATGCTCGCGGCGGTGGCGGTCGCGATGGCGGCGCGCCGGCACAGCGAGCGGCATCGCGCAGGGGCGGCGGTCATGCGCTGCCTCGGCGCCTCGCAGCGCCGGATCGTGGCGATCCACGTGGGCGAACTGATGCTGCTCGGCCTCGGTGCGAGCCTCGTCGGCGTGGTGCTGGCGTTCGCGATGCAATGGGGCATCGGTCTCTGGCTCGCGCAGAAGCTGGCGCTGTCGATTCCGCCGGCCGGCGCGCTGCCGGCGCTGCAGGGCCTGCTTCTCGGACTGGTCGTGCTCATCGCGTTCGGCGCGCCACCGGTGCTCGCGCTGCGCCGCGTCCCCGCGCTGCGCGTGCTGCGACGCGATCTCGATCCCGTCGAGCCGGGTGCACTGGCCGTCGGCGCGCTGGGCCTTGGCGCGCTCGGTGCGTTGCTGTGGTGGAAAGCCGGCTCGCCGACGCTCGGCCTCGCGATGCTGGTGGGCGTCGTCGCCACGCTGGCGGTGCTCGCCGTGCTCGCCTACGGGCTGATCCTCGTCGTGCGCGCGCTGCGCACGCAGATGCGCGGCCCGCTGCGTTACGGGCTCGCCAACGTCGGGCGCCGGCCGGGTGCGAGCGTCGCGCAGGTCTGCGCACTCGGCCTCGGCCTGATGGCGCTCCTTCTGCTCACGTTCGTGCGCACCGACCTGCTCGATCGCTGGCAGCGCTCGTTGTCGACCGACGTTCCCAATCGCTTCGTCATCAACGTGCAGGACGACCAGGTCGCCGACGTGCGTGCCTTCATCGGCGCGCAGGGCATCGAGGCGCCGCAGCTCGTGCCGATGATCCGAGCCCGGCTGGTGACGCGGAACGGTCGCGCCGCGAGCGGCGCGCAGTACGCCGAGGAAGACGCGCGCCGTTTCGCCGAGCGCGAGTTCAATCTGTCGGTCGCGGACAAGCCCGAGGCCAGCAACCGCATCGTGGCGGGACGCTGGTGGACCGGCACGCCGAAGGCGCCCGAGCTGTCGGTCGAGAAGCGCTTCGCCGACCGGCTCGGCTGGAAGGTGGGCGACCGCATCGGGTTCGACGTCGCCGGGCAGCCGTTCGAGGCGCGCATCACCAGCCTGCGCGAAGTCGACTGGGAGAGCTTCCGCCCGAACTTCTTCGTAGTCGCCTCGCCGCATTCGCTCGACGGCTATGCCGCCAGTTGGATCACCGCGGTGCGGGTGCCGGCGTCGCAGCCGCGCTTCACGGCGAAGCTCGTCGACCGCTTCCCGAACCTCACCGTCGTCGACATCGACGCCGTGCTCGCGCAGGTCCGCGCGACGGGCGACCAGGTCTCCACCGTCGTGCAGGTGGTCTTCTGGTTCTCGCTCGCCGCCGGCGTGTTGGTGCTGATGGCCGCGGTCACCGCCAGCCAGGACGAACGCCTGCTCGAGGGCGGCGTGATGCGGGTGCTCGGCGCGAAGCGTGCCCAGCTACGGCTCGCGCAGGCGTCCGAGTTCGTCGCGATCGGTCTGCTGTCGGGGCTGGTCGCCGCCTTTGCCGCGTCGATCCTCTCGGGCGTCGTCGCCACGCGTGTCTTCGACCTGCCGTGGTCGTTCGACGCGACACCGGCGATCGCGGGCGCGGTGATCGGCACCGTCGCCGCCCTCGCGGCGGGCCTGTGGGCGACGCGGCGCGTGCTCGATGCGCCCCCGTCGACCACGCTCCGCGAACTGCAGGACTGAGGCGACCCGGACTCAGCAGGTCTGGCGGACGATCGCGCTGCGGATCAGCACCGCATCGCCGCCGCGGGCGACGGCCCAAGCGTCGAGGCCGATGCCGCGGACCAGGGGCGGGCTCAGGCGGTCGAGCTCCACGTCGGCGACGCCGAGGTCGCGGGCGGTGAGTTCGGCACCTGCGGCGAGTGCGGCCTCGACCCGCTCGGCCACGACGTGCACGGTGCCGTCGGTCAACTGGAACGCATGGAGGCGCATCGGCCGGGGCCCCTCGGTGGCGACCGCGTCGCCGAAGCACGGCCGCCGCGGGCGGTCGCCGCGCCGCTGCGAGAGAAGTCCCCGGACGGCGGTGCCGGAAGCCGGGGACCCGTGCCTCGCAGGAGGCGATGCCCGCATCGGGCGGACGCGCGACGGAGAGCCGTCGCACTGTCACGCTGCGCCGACACCCGTTATCCGTGCGTGACGCGCGCGAGAAAAAACCCCGGGGCTCGCGCCCCGGGGCTGGAGAAAATAAAGCCGGACGACCTCAGCACGACCCCACTTGCAGGTCGAGCATTCCGGAGCGGCCGTGAGACGCCCGTGACGGCCGCTTGCCGTACATCGGCGTCAAAAAGAAACGCCCCGGCAGGGCCGGGGCGATCAAGGCTGTTGCCACGACGGCGCGGTGCACTCGGTCGTCGGGGGCCGCGATAGGTGCCGTAGCTTTGCTTGTCGGCGGCCTTGCGCGAAGGCTGCGACCTGCCGCGTTAACCGCCCATGATCCGCGGTGCGCATCAGGCTGCACGCCCGTCTGCTCACCGGGCCACAATCGCGCGATGTCCTTCCTCGGCCTGCGCGCCGCGCTCCATCTCGTGCTGCATGCGCTGGTACCGCTCGCGGTGGCGCTCGCGTGGCCGCGCGTCCGGTGGTGGCGCGCGTGGCCGTGGCTGCTCGCCGGTTGGGCGATCGACGTCGACCATCTGCTCGCCGATCCGGTGTACGCGCCCGGACGCTGCTCGATCGGCTTCCATCCGTTGCACACGTGGCCGGCCATGCTCGTGTACGCCGCACTGCTCGTGCCGCGACGCACGCGCCTGCTCGCCGTCGGCCTGTGGATCCACATGGCGCTCGATACGCTCGACTGCGCGCTGATGCATTGAAGCCTACGGCCGGTTTGGCGCGGTCGTGATACCACGCTGCCTAGTGTCGAAGCTCTCGCAACGTCCCGCGCAAGGAGCCGACATGCTCGCCACCACCTATCGCCGTCCGTACAAGGTCCGGGCCGAGCACGTCCCGGAGCCGGTGATCGAGCATCCGAACGATGCGATCGTCCAGGTCACCCGTACCTGCATCTGCGGCTCCGACCTGCACCTCTACCACGGGCTCGTGCCCGACACCCGCGTGGGCAGCATCTTCGGCCACGAGTTCTGCGGCATCGTCACGGAGGTGGGCTCGTCGGTGCAGAACCTGCAGGTCGGCGACCACGTGCTGGTGCCCTTCAACATCGCCTGCGGCAGCTGCTTCTTCTGCCAGCGCGAGCTCTACGGCAACTGCCACAACACCAATCCCGAAGCCACCGCGGTCGGCGGCATCTTCGGCTATTCGCACACGACGGGCGGCTACCACGGTGGACAGGCCGAGTACGTGCGCGTGCCGTTCGCCGACATCGGCCCGCACAAGATCCCGGCGGGCATGCATATCGAAGACGCGGTGCTGCTCACCGACGTGGTCCCGACGGGCTACCAGGCCGCCGAGATGGGCGACATCAAGGAAGGCGACACCGTCGTCGTCTTCGGCGCCGGCCCGGTCGGCATCCTCGCGGCGCGCTGCGCCTGGCTGATGGGCGCCGGCCGCGTGATCGTGGTCGACCACATCGAGTACCGACTCGAGTTCGTCGCGAAGTGGGCGCCGGCGGAGACGGTGAACTTCAAGGAAGTGGACGACATGGTCGTGCACCTGAAGAAGATGACCGACTGGCTCGGTGCCGACGTCTGCATCGACGCGGTCGGCGGCGAAGCCGACGGCTCGCTGTGGCAGTCGATCACCGGCGTCCGCATGAAGCTGCAGGCCGGCGCCGCGACGGCCGCGATGTGGGCCATCAACTCCGTGCGCAAGGGCGGCAACATCTCGATCGTCGGCGTCTACGGGCCGACGGTGAACGCGATTCCGCTCGGCAACATCGTCAACAAGGGCCTGACCGTGCGTGCGAACCAGGCGAGCGTGAAGCGCCACCTGCCGCGCCTGTTCGAGCACGTCATGGAAGGCCGCATCAAGCCGCGCGAGATCATCACCCACCGCATCCCGCTGGAGGACGTCGAGGAGGCCTACAACACCTTCTCCGGCAAGAAGGACGGCTGCATCAAGCCGATCCTGATCCCGCCCGGCATGGCCGACATCGCGCAGGTGCCCGTCGCCTCGCCCCACGTGCACTGAGGAGTGACCCCATGACGTTCGACCGTTCGCAGATTCCGGGCTGGGGCGCCGACCTCGACCGCAACAAACGCCCTGCCGTTCCCATGGAACGCATGCCACCGCGTGAGGACGATGCGCACTGGGACGTGCCCGAGGCGCAGGCGCAGACCGTCGAGGTGCTGCATTCGATCGAGCGCCCCGGCAACACGCCGGTGTTCGGTACGGCCTGCCCGCCGTCGGGCCTGTCGGGCAAGATCCGCCGCGCGGCGTTCCGCCACAGCGAGGGACGGCTGCGTCACTGGATGATGCTGCTGCTCGCCGACCGCGTGAACGTGATCGAGGGCCTGTTCGACGATGCGCGCAAGTCGAAGAAGGTGCATTCCGTCGCGGCGGTCGGCCTGGTGGGCCTGCTCGCGATCATGTGGATGCGCCGCGGCGCCTGACGGGGCGGGCGGACGGACGATCGCCCCGTGCGCCGTTACGGCGCGTCGTCCCAGTGGAAGCGGTGCAGCAGGCGGTGCGCGATCGGCGCGACCACAAGCCCCGCGGCCACCAGGAACACCAGTCCCGCATAGAGCGCGTACACCCCGGCGAACAGCTTGCCGGGCAGCGTTCCCGGGTCGTCCACCGGCCCCATGCCGCCGAGCAGCATCGCGGCATTGAGGAAGGCGTCGGCCAGCCCCAGCCCTTCGAAGCCCATGTAGCCGGCCATGCCGATCACCAGCGAGGCGCCGATCAACGCGAGCGCCGCCAGTGCGTGGACGGCCACGCGGCGACCGAACTGGCGACGGGTCAGCGGGGGATGGCGGCGGGATTCGTACACGGCCGCATGCTAGCGCGGCATGGACGGCGCGCCTACGATCCGCGGTCGGAGGAATGCCATGCCGCTGCGCGACGCCACCCCGGACGACCAAGAGACCCTGCTCGCCCTCAACGAGGCGTCCGTCGCCGTGCTGAGCCCGCTCGACGCGGAGCGCCTCGCCCGGCTGCACACACGGTCGGCGCTGTGCCGCGTCGCGCACGACGAGGGCCGCGTGCAGGCGTTCGTCCTCGCCTTCCGCGAGGAGGCCGACTACGACAGCGAGAACTACCGCTGGTTCGACGCGCGGTACCCCGCCTTCCTCTACGTCGACCGCGTGGTCGTCGCCGCGGCGTCGCGGGGCACCGGCCTCGGACGCGCGCTCTATGCGGACGTCTTCGAGCATGCACGCCGCAGCGGCGTGCCGATCGTCGTCTGCGAATTCGACGTCGATCCGCCCAATCCCGCGTCGGAGCGTTTCCACGCCGCGCAGGGCTTCGCGGAACTGGGCCGCCATGTGCTCGCGAGCGGCAAGGCGGTCAGCCTGCAGCTCGCGAGGGTCACGACCTGACGGAACTCAGCGCCCCAGCATCGGCAGCTTGAGGCCCTTCTCGACCGCGCACTGCTGCGCCAGCGCATAGCCGGCGTCCGCATGGCGCATCACGCCGGTGCCCGGATCGTTCCACAGCACGCGCGCGAGGCGACGGTCCGCCGCTTCGCTGCCGTCGCAGACGATGACGACGCCGCTGTGCTGCGAATAGCCCATGCCGACGCCACCGCCGTGGTGCAGCGAGACCCACGTCGCGCCGCCCGCCACGTTGAGCATCGCGTTGAGCAGCGGCCAGTCCGAAACCGCGTCGCTGCCGTCCTGCATCGACTCCGTTTCGCGGTTGGGCGATGCGACCGAGCCGCTGTCGAGGTGGTCGCGACCGATCACCACCGGGGCCTTCAGCTCGCCGTTGCGCACCATCTCGTTGAACGCGAGCGCGAGCTTGTGGCGCTGGCCGAGGCCGACCCAGCAGATTCGCGCGGGCAGGCCCTGGAAGGCGATGCGCTCGCGCGCCATGTCGAGCCAGCGGTGCAGGTGCGGGTCGTCGGGAATCAGTTCCTTGACCTTCGCGTCCGTCCTGTAGATGTCCTCGGGATCGCCGCTCAGCGCGACCCAGCGGAACGGGCCGATTCCGCGGCAGAACAGCGGGCGCACGTAGGCCGGCACGAAGCCCGGGAAATCGAACGCATCCGCGCAGCCCTCGTCGAAGGCCATCTGGCGGATGTTGTTGCCGTAGTCGAAGGTCGGAATGCCCATGCGCTTGAAGGCGAGCATCGCCTCCACGTGCACGCGCATCGACTTCTTGGCTTCGTCGCGCACGCGCACGGGATCGCGCTTCTGCGCGTCGACCCACTGCTCCACGGTCCAGCCGATCGGCAGGTAGCCGTGCACGGGGTCGTGCGCGCTGGTCTGGTCGGTGACGGCATCCGGGCGCACGCCGCGACGCACGAGCTCGGGCAGCACGTCGGCCGCGTTGCCCAGCAGGGCGATCGACTTGGCCTGTCCGGCCTGCGTATACGCCGCGATGCGGGCGAGCGCGTCGTCGAGGTCGGTGGCCTGCTCGTCGACGTAGCGCGTCTTCAGGCGGAAATCGATGCTCTTCTGCTGGCACTCGATGTTGAGGCTGCACGCACCCGCGAGCGTGGCCGCGAGGGGCTGCGCGCCGCCCATGCCGCCGAGGCCCGCGGTGAGGATCCACTTGCCGGTGAGGTCGCCACCGTAGTGCTGGCGCCCCATCTCCACGAAGGTTTCGTACGTGCCCTGCACGATGCCCTGCGAGCCGATGTAGATCCACGAGCCGGCCGTCATCTGGCCGTACATCATCAGCCCCTTCTTATCGAGCTCGTTGAAGTGCTCCCACGTGGCCCAGTGCGGCACGAGGTTGGAGTTCGCGATGAGCACGCGCGGCGCGTCGGGATGCGTGCGGAACACGCCGACCGGCTTGCCGGACTGCACCAGCAGCGTCTCGTCGTCGCCGAGCTCGCGCAGCGACTTGATGATCGCGTCGAAGCATTCCCAGTCGCGCGCGGCGCGGCCGATCCCGCCGTAGACCACCAGCTCGGCGGGGTTCTCCGCCACGTCGGGATCCAGGTTGTTCTGGAGCATCCGGTACGCGGCTTCCGTCAGCCACGACTTGCAGGCCAGCTCGGTGCCGCGCGGCGCGCGGATGGTGCGGGTGGGATCGACGCGCGTGGACATCAGTGCTTCCGGTGCGATGAGGCCCGGATTATCGCATCGCCCGAAACGACGACGCCCGGCCGGGGCCGGGCGTCGCGCAGCACGAGGGGCGCGTCAGCGGATCGACGGATCCAGCATGCGCAGCGCCTCGTTGAGGTCGGTCTGGCCGGTGCCGCGCAGGTCGTCCTGCGTGTAGACGCGGCCGTTGCCGGCGAGGCAGCGCGCGCGGGGGCCGCCCCGGGCGCTGTCGCGCGGGCGGATCCGGCTGCCGGTCTCGCGCAGGCACGTGCGATCGCTCATCCGGTCGGCAGGCGCGGCGACCGTGCGGATGGCTGCGGGCGCGGACGATGCGACGTCCTGCGCGAAGGCAGGCAGCGCCGCGAGCAGCAGCAGGGGAAGCAGGCGGCGGATCATGGGCGTGTCCGGGTGGCCGAGTGGAACCCCACGATACGCCCGCAGCGGGCGGTCGGCGCGCTCGGCACGGCGCGGGTTCAGGGGCGGCTTACGCGCCCGGGCAGGCCACGGGCCGCGCCTTGCGGAACGCGGCGGCAGCCTCGGCATCCACCGTCTGGGGCGGCGTGCCCCCGTCGAAGACGACCTGCCACGTACCGTCCGCGCCGCGACGCCAGACCGACTGGAACGTTCCGCGCCGGTAGACGGTCGTCCCGTTCTCGGTGGTTTCCGACAGCGCGGGGCCGGTCGACCAGGCGATGTCGCCGACCGCGGTCGTGCGCACCGGATACCACTCCAGCCGGATGCCCTCGCCGCGCACGATCTCGCCCCAGCCGCGCACGATCGCGTCCCGACCGCGCTGCGGACGCGGCGAGCCCACCGCGAACGCGGCGTCGGGCGCGACGTGCTCGGCGAACGCCGCGGAGTCGTGTTCGGCGACGGAGCGCGCAAACGACAGCTCGCGCGCGAACACCGCGCATTCGTCGGCCGAGAACGGCGCAGCCGCAGGCCGTCCGACCCCCTGCGCAGGCGCCTCGCCGGCGATGACCGGTGCCGTGGCCGCGGCGAGCACGGCCGGGATGAGAGCGGTAGCGAGACGACGCATGGCGGTTCTCCGGAAGGAAGACGCACTCTGGTCACACCCGCCGGAGGCCGCCACCGGCTAAAGTCATGCCTGCCCGGCAAGACCGACCTTCGTGCATCGCGCCTTCCTGCTCTTCTGCCTGATCCTGCTGGCCACGGGATGCGCTACGGGTCCGGCGACCCCGGCGGCCCCGACCCTCGTCGTCGTCTCCCTGGACGGCTTCCGCGCCGCGGAACTCGAGCTGGGGCATGCGCCGCACATCGAGGCGGTCGGTCGCGAAGGCGTGCGCGCCACGATGCGTCCTTCGTTCCCCGCGCTGACCTTCCCCAACCACTACACGCTGATGACCGGGCTGCGCCCGGACCGTCACGGCATCGTGCACAACACGATGAGCGATCCGGTGCTGGGCCGCTTCACCGCCGCGGACGTGCGCGCCGTCGCCGATGCGCGATGGTGGAGCGATGCCGAGCCGCTCTGGGCAACCGCCACGCGCAGCGGCCTGCGAACTGCCGCGATCGCCTGGCCGGGCATCACCGCGCCGATCGGCGGGGTGCGGCCGACGGAGTCGATCGCGTACGAGGCGCAGATGCCGGCGCCCGCACGCATCGAGCGTGTCCTCGAATGGCTCGCGCGACCGGCCGCGACCCGTCCGCGGCTGGTGATGCTCTACCTCGGCACCGTCGACGATGCCGCCCACGACACGGGCCCGGACGCTCCGGGGGCTACGGCCGCGGTCGAAGAGGTGGACGGCTACGTCGGCCGGCTGCGCGAGGGCATCCGCGCGCGCGGCCTGGACGATGCGGTCGACCTGGTCGTGCTGTCCGACCACGGCATGGCGACCGTCCCGCTCGCGCAGATGCGGCCGATCGAGGAGGTCGCACCGCCCGACCTCGTGGAGGTCGTCGTGACCGGGCAGTCCGTGGGCCTGCGACCCCTGCCCGGCCGCGAGGCCGAGGCGCGCCGTGCGGTCATCGGCCGGCATGCGTTCTACACGTGCTGGGACAAGGCGGACCTGCCGGCGCGCTGGCATTACGGCCGCCATCCGCGCATCCCGCCGATCGTCTGCCAGATGGACGAGGGCTGGGAGGCCGAGCCGGCTGCGAAGCTCGCCCGGCGCACGGCCAACCGCGGCTCCCACGGCTACGACCCGTCGCTGCCCTCGATGCGCGCGATCTTCGTCGCCGAGGGCCCGTCGTTCCGTCGCGGCGTCGAGCTTCCGACGTTCGACAACGTCGACGTGTATCCGCTTCTCGCGCGGCTGCTGGGCGTCGCGCCGCGCCCGAACGACGGCACGCTCGCGACCTTCGAACCCGCCCTGCGCGACACGCGCTAGGCGAGCAGCTTCGCCATCGCGGCGCGGTAGCGTGCCGCGATCGACGCGGCCTCGCGGTGCCGGCCGTCACGCACGCATGCGCGTCCGGCCACGTCGACCTCGCGCACCAGCGGCCGGTCGCCTCCGAAGATCCAGCGGTCGGCGACGTCGAGCGCGGTGGCGCCCGCGAGCGCCGGCGCGTCGGCATCGAGCACGACCCGATCGGCGTGCATCGCTTGCGCGGTGGAATCCGCGGCCGTGTCGAGCACGTGCGAAAGCAGCGTGGTGCCGACGCTCGGCGAGTCGCCCACGGCGACGTTCCGGCGACGCATGACGAGGCGCTGCCCGTACTCCAGCCAGCGCAGTTCCTCCGTCGGCGAGGTCGAGACGTGCGAATCCGAGCCGATGCCGAAGCGGCCGCCCGCATCCAGGAACGCGCGCAACGGGAACAGCCCGTCGCCGAGGTTCGCCTCGGTCGTCGGGCAGATCGCCACGGTCGCGCGCGACGCCGCGAGTGCCGCAATTTCGCCGTCGTCGAGGTGCGTGGCGTGCACCAGCGTCCAGCGCGCGTCGACCGGCGCATGGTCCAGCAGCCAGCGCACCGGCCGGGCGCCCCGCAGCGCGACGCATTCGTCGACCTCCGCGGTCTGCTCGGCGATGTGCACGTGGATGCGCGAATCGGCCGGCAGCGCGCCGACCACCTCGCGCATCGCAGACTCGGGCACGGCGCGCAAGCTGTGCAGCGCGCAGCCGATGCGCAGCGTGTCGTCCGCGAGCGGCCGCAGCGCCTCGAGCAGGCGCAGGTAGCCGTCGACGTCGTGGCCGAAACGCCGCTGGTGTTCGGCGAGCGGTCGGCCGTCGAAGCCACCGGTCATGTACAGCACCGGGAGCAGCGTCAGGCGGATGCCGGTCTCGCGCGCCGCTTCGATCAGCGCCTTCGACATCGCGCCCGCGTCGTCGTAGGGCCGGCCGTCGGGACGATGGTGGACGTAGTGGAACTCGCAGACGGCGGTGTAGCCGGCCTCGAGCATCTCGACGTAGAGCTGTGCCGCGACGTCGCGAAGCGTGTCCGGCTCGAAGCGCGCGGCCATGCGGTACATGGTGTCCCGCCACGTCCAGAAGCTGTCGGCCGGGTCGGTCTGGCGCTCGGCGAGGCCCGCCATCGCGCGCTGGAAGGCATGCGAATGCAGGTTGGCGAGGCCGGGAAGTTCCCAGCCGCGCCCGGTGCGCTGGACGGCGGGCTCGTGCATGGCGGTCGGGGTCGCGTCGGGTGCGCTAGGCTACCGCGAGCCGCCGGGAGGGCCGCATGCGCATCGTCGAATTCGTCGGACTGGTGGTCGCGGCGCTGGTGGTCATGGCGCTCCTCGTCGGCAAGCCGCACGTGCTGCCCGATCCCGCATCGCGGCCGGCACCTCCGGACGGCAGGCCCGATGGCGACACCGATGACTGAGGCGGTCTGGGATCGCCTGCTGCTGGGGGCCTCGCTCGCCACGCTCGAGGGCCCCGCTTATGGCGCGATCGACGATGGCGCGATCGCTTGGCGCGACGGGACGCTCGCCTACGTCGGCCCCCGTGCCGGATTGCCCGGCGCGCCCGAGGCGATCGCGCGCGAGGTGGAGCACGTGCGTGGCTGGATCACGCCCGGCCTCGTCGACTGCCACACCCATGCGGTGTTCGCGGGCGACCGTGCGACGGAATTCGAGATGCGGCTGACGGGCGCGACGTACGAGGCCATCGCGCGCGCCGGCGGCGGCATCCTGTCGACGGTGCGCGCCGTGCGCGCGGCCGACGAGGACGCGCTGCATGCGGCGTCCGCGCCCCGCGTCCACGCGCTGCGCCGCGATGGCGTGACCACGCTCGAGATCAAGTCCGGCTACGGCCTGGACTTCGACAACGAACGCAAGATGCTGCGCGTCGCGCGGCGTTTCGCCGGCGACGACGTGGACGTGCGCACCACCTACCTCGCCGCGCATGCCTTGCCGCCCGAATACGCGGGCCGGGCCGACGACTACATCGATGCGACCATCGACTGGCTGCCGCGCCTGCACGCCGAAGGCCTCGTCGATGCGGTCGACGCCTTCTGCGAGGGCATCGGCTTCTCGCCGGACCAGACACGGCGCCTGTTCGACGTCGCGCGTCGGCTCGGGCTGCCGGTCAAGCTGCATGCCGACCAGCTCAGCGACCTCGGCGGCGCCGCACTTGCCGCGGAGTTCCGCGCACTGTCGGCCGACCATGTCGAGCACACCAGCGAGGCGGGCGTCGCCGCGATGGCCGCGGCCGGCACGGTCGCCGTGTTGCTGCCCGGCGCCTTCCACGTGCTGCGCGAGACGAAGCTCCCGCCGCTGGAGGCATTCCGCGCGCATGGCGTGTCGATGGCGATCGCGACCGACTGCAATCCCGGCACGTCGCCACTGCTCTCGTTGCGGCAGGCGATGCAACTCGCCTGCACGCATTTCCGCATGACGCCGGAGGAGGCGCTGCGCGGCGCGACGATGCACGGCGCGCGCGCGCTCGGTCTCGACGACCGCGGTGTCCTGCGCGTCGGCCTTCGCGCCGACCTCGCCCTGTGGCGCATCGAGCACCCTGCCGAGCTCTGCTACTGGCTCGGCGGCGACCTGCTGGAGGCGACGTACGTCGCCGGCCAGCGCGTTCCTTCCACGATCTCCTGACCGGACAGACCATGCGCCGCACCGCCCTCGCCTGCGCTTTCCTGCTCGCCTCCACCACCGCGTTCGCCGCGCCGCCCGCGCTCGACGCGCGCGCACTCGCCGCCGATGCGTTGATCGTCGATACCCACATCGACGCCCCGACCGAACTGCTGAAGTCGTGGCGCGATCTTGGCGAGCGCACCGCCGATCGCGAGTTCGACTATCCCAAGGCGCGCGATGGCGGGCTCGACGTCGCGTTCATGTCGATCTACACGTCTCCCGAGGACGACGCGGGCGGCACCGCGCGCCAGAAGGCCCATCAGCAGATCGATGCGGTGGAGGCGATGGTGGGGCGCCATCCCGATCGCTTCGCGAAGGTGACGTCGCCCGCCGACGTCGACCGCCTGCGTGCCGGCGGCCGCGTGCTGCTCGCGTTGGGCATGGAGAACGGCGCGCCGATCGGCGACGACCTCGCGCAGCTGCGCGTCTTCCGCGATCGCGGCATCCGCTACATCACGCTCGCGCACAGCCACAGCAACCGCATCGCCGACGGCTCGTACTCGCTCGATCGTCCGCACGACGGCCTCAGCCCGTTCGGCGAGAAGGTGGTCGCGGAGATGAACCGGCTGGGCATCATGGTCGACGTCTCGCACCTGTCCGACGCCTCGGTGGAAGACGTGCTGCGCGTCGCGAAGGCGCCGGTGATCGCGAGTCATTCGGGCCTGCGCCGTTTCACCCCGGGCTTCGAACGCAACCTGCCGGACGCGCTGGCGAAACGCATCGCGAAGTCCGGCGGCGTCGTGCAGCTCACCTTCGGCAGCGGTTTCATCGACGCACGCGCCGCCGCCGACACCACCGCCTACTTCCGCGAGCTCGCGAAGTTCCAGCATGCGCAGGCCGAAGCCAGGGCGCGCGGTGAAACCGTTCAGTCGCTCGAGGACTGGGACACGGCCTGGGACGCGTCGCATCCCAAGCCGCCGACGCGCCTGTCGCAGGTGGTCGACCAGGTTGACTACGCGATCCGCCTGCTCGGCGAGGACCACGTCGGCATCGGGTCCGACTTCGACGGCGTGTCCGGCGCACTGCCCGAAGGCCTGCGGACCGTGGCGGACTATCCGAACCTCGTGCAGGCGCTGCGCGAGCGCGGCCGTTCGGACGCGACGCTGCGCAAGGTGCTCGGCGGCAACCTGCTGCGCGTCTGGGCAGCGGTCGAAGCGGCGGCCGAACCGGCGAAGCGCTGACGGGCGTCACGAATCCGGGATCGCTTCACGGCCCGCGCAGCGCCCCGGCGCGACACTTTCCGCATGCAGGAGTTGGCATGACCGCACGCGTACTCGTCGTCGAAGACAATCCGGACATCCAGGTCGCGCTCGGCGAACTGCTGGGGCACGAAGGATTCGAGGTGAGCCTGGCCGACAACGGCCGGATCGCGCTCGACCGCCTGGAGGCCGGCGACATGCCGAGCTGGATCGTGCTCGACCTCATGATGCCGGTGATGGATGGCTGGGAATTCCTGCGGCATCTGGACGAGACGGGCACCCCGCATCCGCCGATCACCGTGCTCACGGCGCTGTCCTACGACGCCGACACGCGAGGGCTCGAGGAGCGCTTCGGCTGCCGCGTGCTCAGCAAGTCGACCGACATCGGGCAGCTGCTCCTGCTCGCGCAGGCGTACCGCGAGGCCGCGGACGCGGCCTGATCCGCAGGCGGCGCCCCAACGAAGAAAGCCCCGCATCGGCGGGGCTTCTCTTTGCCATCGGAGCGCGGAACGCTCAGCCGGCCTTCTTGACCGCGACCTTCTTGGCCGGCGCCTTGGCGACGGTCTTGGTGGTCTTCTTCGCGACCGGCGAGGCGGCGGTGCCGGTCGCGACGGCGAGGATGTGACGGCGGGCATTGCCGTAGCTGGAGTTGAAACGCTTGCCCTTGGCGGTCTTGCGGTCGCCCTTACCCATGGTGCTGCTCCTGAAATTGATGCGTGCGGATGCCGCGGCGCGCGGCGAATACGAGGCGGGCGCGGTGGACCCACGCGGCTCGCGAAGCGCGCAAGCCTAGCACAGCCGGCCGGTCAGGCCGGAACGCGGCGGGCGAAACGAAGGTTGAGGAAGTGCGCGACCGCGACGAGCCCGCCGCCGGTGGCCATCGTCACCGCATGCGGCCACAGGGCCTCGTGCAGCGGCGGCCACAGGATGCCGCCCCACAGCAACGCCAGGCCCGGGGCCAGCAGCATGAGCGCCAGGGCGACCCGGTGCGCCCGGAACCCGCGGACCAGCCCGACGGTGCCGATCAGCGTCGCGAAGCCCACGAAGGCACGCTCCACCCCGTCGTTCAGCAGCAGCGAGAGGCCCACCGAAGGGAGAACGAGAAACACGATCGGCAGCAGCGCGCAGTGCACCGCGCAGAGCAGCGAGCCGGTCATGCCGAGGCGATCGAGCCCGGAGGGCACGGAGGCGGCAGGACTTCTGGCAGGGGCCGAACCGTTCATTTGGAATACTATAACATTCCTCGCATCCCTCGCCCTTGACGCCTTCATGACCGTCCGTCGCGCCGATTCCCTGCCCCGCCTCGCCCTTCTCGCGCTCGCCCTCGCGGCCGCCCTGCCCGCGGCCGCCGCCGAGCCCGCCGCGCCCGAGCCGCAGGTCGACAACCGCCACAAGGACCCGGCCGAGCTGGATCGCGTGGTGGTCACGGCGGCGCCGAACCGGGCCACGGCCGAAGAGCTGGTGCGTCCGGTCGACGTGCTCGGCGGCGAGCGCCTCGACGAAGCGCGCGGCGCCACGCTCGGCGAGACGGTGACCGGCCTGCCGGGCGTGCAGTCCTCGAACTTCGGTGCCGGCGTCGGCCGCCCGATCATCCGAGGCCTCGAAGGCGGCCGCGTCGGCGTGCTGTCCGGCGGCCTGTCCTCGCAGGACGTCTCGACCGTCAGCCAAGACCACGCGGTCGGCATCGAACCTTTCCTGGCCGACCAGATCGAAGTGCTCAAGGGTCCGGCGACGCTGCTCTACGGCTCGGGCGCGATCGGCGGCGTGGTCAACGTGGTCGACGGCCGTATCGCCGAGCGCCCGCTCGACAAGACAGTGACCGGACGCGCCGAGCTGCGCCACGACACGGTCAACGACGGATTCACCGGTATGGCGCGCGTCGACGCCTCGGGCGCGGACGGCACGCTGGTGCTGCATGCCGATGCGGTCTACCGCGACCAGGGCGACTACGCGATCCCGGGCGGCGGCCGGCAGGCCAACGGCTTCGTCGACACGAAGGCCGCCGCGCTCGGCATCTCGCGCGTGGGCGCGCAGGGCTTCGCGGGCGTCGCGGTCTCGCGCTTCGAGGATGCCTACGGCAATCCGGGCGAGCCCGGCGACACCGCGACCGGCGTCGGCAGCGTCTCGCTGCGCATGCGCCAGAACCGCGTGGAAGCCAAGGCGGGCCTCGACCGCGAGTTCGGCCTCTTCAACGGCCTGCGCGCGAGCATCGGCGGCACCGACTACGAACACGTCGAGTACGAGGGCGACGAGGTCGGCACGCGCTTCCTCAACAAGGCCACCGAGGGCCGCGTCGAACTGACGCATGCCGCGCTGGCGGGCTGGAGCGGCGCGGTCGGGCTGCAGGGCCTCGACCGCACCTACCAGGCGATCGGCGAGGAAGCCTTCGTGCCGCGCACGCACACGCGCGGCTGGGGCCTGTTCGTCACCGAGCAGCGCAAGTTCGATGCATTGCAGCTGGACGTCGGCGCCCGCCTCGACCGCGTCAGCGCAACGCCCGCCACGGGCGCCTCGCGCGAATTCAGCCCGCTCAGCCTGTCCGCCGGCGCGGCCTGGCGCTTCAACGAGGCTTGGCGCCTGAGCCTCAACCTCGACCGCGCCGAGCGCGCGCCGGGCGAGGAGGAACTGTTCGCCAACGGCCCGCACGTGGCGACGCTGTCCTACGAGATCGGCAACCCCGGCCTGCGCAAGGAACGCGCGAACGGCGCCGAGCTCGGCCTGCATTTCCACGGCGGCCGCGTGGACGCGAAGCTGGCCGCGTACCAGACCCGGTTCGACGGCTTCGTCTACCTCGCCGACACGGGCCTCACCGCGGACGTCGGCGGCGAGTCGCTGCCCGTGCGCCAGTGGTCGCAGTCCGATGCGCGCTTCCGCGGCATCGAAGGCGAAGTGCTCGCCCACCTGGTCGACGTCGATGCCGGGCGCCTCGATGCGCGCGTCTTCGGCGATCGCGTGCGAGCGACGCTCGACGACGGCGGCAACCTGCCGCGCATCGCGCCTGCGCGCCTCGGCGCGGAGCTGCGCTGGCGCTCGGATGCGTTCCGCGCCTCGATCGGCGCGACGCACGCCTATCGCCAGGACGACGTGGCGGCCGGCGAGACCGCGACCCCCGGCTACACGCTGGTCGACGCGCACGCTGCCTGGCATCTCGATTACGGCTCGACCGGCGTCGAGTGGTTCGTCGACGGCAGCAACCTCACCAACCAGGTCGCGCGCGTGCACACGTCGTTCCTCAAGGACCGCGTGGTGCTGCCCGGCCGCGGCGTGAACTTCGGCGTGCGCGTCTTCTTCTGAGGCGAGTTCCCGAGTCAATGAAAAAGCCCGGCTCCGGCCGGGCTTTTCTTATTCCACCGCCGACGTCGACCCGTCCGGTCGCGCCGCGCAGTCGGCGCAGATGCCGTGCACCTCCAGCGTCTGCGCCCGCGGCGAGAACCCGAGCGCGCGCGCCCGCTCGTCGAGCAGCCGCACGATCCGGTCGTCCTCGAGTTCCACCGCCGCCTGGCAGTGGTCGCAGATGAGGAACGGCACCGCGTGGCGCTCGCTGCCGGGGTGGTGGCAGGCCACGAAGGCGTTGATCGACGCGAGCTTGTGGATGAAGCCGTTTTCCAGCAGGAAGTCGAGCGCGCGGTACACCGTCGGCGGCGCCGCGCCCTCGTGCGTGGACTTCATGCGGTCGAGCAGTTCGTAGGCCTTGAGCGGGCGGCCCGCGTCGGCGATCAGGCGCAGCGCGCTCGCACGCAGCGGGGTGAGGCGCAGACCGCGCGACTCGCAGGCGCGCTCGACCTCCGCGACGAAGGCATCGCCCGTGTGGACGTGGTGATGCGGATCGGTGCAGTGGTCGTCGTGCGCCATGACGCGCTCAGCCCTCCGCCGGAAGCTTCGCGATCGCCGCTTCGATGCGAAGCAGCGCCTCGTCGCGGCCAGCGAGGTAGACGGTGTGCGCGATGTCCGGGCTCACCTGCGTGCCGGTGATGGCCACGCGCAGCGGCTGCGCGACCTTGCCCATGCCCAGCTCGCAGGCCGCGGCGACGTCGTGCAGCACCATCGACACCGATTCCGGCGACCACGTCATGAGCTCGCCCAGGCGCGCCCGCGCTTCGGTGAGCGGGCGACGCGCGGCGGCCGTGAGGTGCTTGGCGACCGCCGCATCGTCGTACTGGTGCAGCGGACGGAACCACACCGCCGCACGCTCGGCCATGTCGGCAAGCGTCTGTACGCGATCCCGCAGCGCGACGACGAGGTCGGCAGGCCTGGGGCCGCTCGCGAGGTCGTAGCCCTGCTGTTCGAGGTGCCACTGCAGGTGCTTCGCCACGGCGTCCGGGTCGTCGCTCTTCAAGTACTGCTGGTTGAGCCAGCCGAGCTTCGCGGGATCGAGGCGCGAGGCTTTCGCGTTGACGTCCTTCAGGTCGAACAGGCGGGTCATCTCCTCGATCGAGAAGATCTCCTGGTCACCGTGCGACCAGCCGAGACGCACCAGGTAGTTGAGCAGCGCATGCGGCAGGTAGCCCATCTCGCGGTACTGCATGACGTCCGCCGCGCCGGTGCGCTTCGAGAGCTTGGCGCCCTGCTCGTCGAGGATCATCGGCAGGTGCGCGAAGTGCGGCACCGGCGCGTTGAGCGCGTGGTAGATGTTGATCTGGCGCGGCGTGTTGTTGACGTGGTCGTCGCCGCGCACCACGTCGGTGATGCGCATGTCGATGTCGTCCACCACGACCGCGAAGTTGTAGGTGGGATAGCCGTCGGAGCGGAAGATCACCAGGTCGTCGAGCTCGTCGTTGGCGATCTCGATGCGACCCTTGACCTTGTCCTCCCACGCGACCACCCCGCCCTGCGGGTTCTTGAAGCGGATCACGCGGTTCGGGTCGTCGCGGAAGCCGGCGTCCTGCTCGCGGTAGGCGCCGTTGTAGCGGGGCTTCTCGTTCTTCGCCATCGCGGCCTCGCGCATGGCTTCGAGCTCGTCCTTCGTCTCGTAGGCGTAGTACGCCTTGCCGGCCGCGACGAGCTGCTCGGCGACCTGCCTGTAGCGATCGAGACGCTGCGTCTGGTAGATCGGGCCCTCGTCGTAATCGAGGCCCAGCCAGTCCATTGCCTCGAGGATCGCGTCGATCGCCGCCTGCGTGCTGCGCGCGGCGTCGGTGTCCTCGATGCGCAGGATGAACTCGCCGCCGTTGCGACGCGCCTCGAGCCAGCAGTACAGCGCCGTGCGGGCACCGCCGATGTGGAGGTAGCCGGTGGGGCTGGGCGCGAAGCGGGTACGGCTGGTCATGCGGCGGCTCGATGCGGCGGAAACCGCGATTTTACCGCGCGTGGCCGCCGGGCCCGCTCAGTCCCAGTCCGCGGCCTTGCCCATGACGTTGCGCGGCAGCGACGCGCCGGTGGCGAAGCGCGCCGGCAGGGCCGCATCGGGGAGCTCGCGGCGGCACCAGGCGCGAAGCGCCTCCGGATCCAACGCCGCGCCCGCCGTGAGGACCAGGAACGCCTTGAGGCGGCCGCTCGCCGTATCGAGCCGCACGGCGGCGGCGACGACGTCCGGATGGGCCTCGAGGCGCGCGGCCACCCGCGCCGGATGGACGTTGTGGCCGGCGACCTGCACTGCGGCATCGAGCCGCGCCACGGGGCGCAGGCCGCCGTCGACCACCTCCACCCGGTCGGGCAGTGGATGGGCGCGGCCCGAGACGTCACGGAGCACGGGCGCGTCGGCGACGTCCAGCCGCCAGCGCGGAAACAGGGCGAACGGTCGCGAAGGCGCGTCGCGCCAGCCGATGCCGGCGGTCTCGCTCGAGCCGTAGACCTCGATCATCCGCGCGAGGCCGTTCGCGCGCAGGCGGTCGATCACGTCCGGCGGACACGGCGCCGTCGACGTGACCCCGGTGACGTCCTCGGGCCAGCGGGCGCCGCCCGAGGCCAGCGCCTGCCAGACGAGCGGATGCGCGACGACCACGTCGCGCGGCTGCGTCTCGCGCGCGAGCGTCGACGGCAGGCGACCGCAGTAGTCCACCGCCGGCGCGTCGAGCGCACGCGGCAGCAGGACGCCGAAAATGAATCCGTAGATGTGATGCGTCGGCACCGCGACACGGACGGTGGCACGCGGACCGATCGTCGCGGCGAAGCCGCGCGCCTCGTCGTCGAGCGCGGCCAGCGCGTGCACGACGTCGCGGCGTTCGCCCTGGCTGCCGGAACTCGCGAAACGCAGCTCGCCCTCGTCCGCGAGCACCGCGGCCGCGACCGAGGCCCAGCCGTGCAGGGAGCGGTCGCGCAGCAGGTAGTCCTCCCAGCCGGGGCGCTCGAGCAGGAACATGCGACTGACCTGCTCCGCCGCCTCGACCAGTTCGATCGAATCGAGGCCGAGCCCCGTCTGGAGCTCGGCGTCCACGGGCCAGGCGAGATGGACGCCCCATTGGGCGCCGCGGACCTGGCCGAGCTGCTGCGCCAGCACGTCCCGGACCGGGCGGACGAGCGCAGCGGCCTCCATCAGACGCGCTTGACCAGCACCCAGAACTTGTCGGCGCTGCCGGGTGCGTTCTTCATGTGCACGCGAACACGCGTCGGTGCCATGTTGTAGTCGAACGTGTACTCGAACATGACGTTGAGGTCGCCCGCGTCCACGCCATTGCGGAAGCGGCCGAAGAACTCGGGCGTGTTCGTGCAGGGCGCGACGTCCTTGAAGAAGTTCTTGCCGAGCGTCGCCTTCGGGTCGCGGCCGGTGATGGCGCCTTCCGCGGCGTTGTACTGCAGCACGGTGCCGTTGCGATCGAGCGTGATCATGCCGAAGGCGAGGCTGTCGATCTGGTCGTCCGTCAGCGCGCTGAGCACGTTGGCGATGTCGTCCTGCTCGAACTTGATGCGTTCGTAGTTCATGGGGCTTCCTGTCGGGGCGTACCCGGGTGGGTCCGCGTCCCGGCGGTTAACGGCGGTCGTCGCAGGGGCTTGAGTCCTGTAGGTCATCGCCGTACGGCGACCAGCGGCGAGCGCGGATCGCGTCGACGAGTCCCGCGAGCTCGCGATCGAGCGGACGGTCTTCCACCAGCAGCGGCACCTGCGCCTCGAGTTCGGCCTGCCACGCCGCCAGCGCCGTCGTCGGCAACGCGCCACCGCGCCGCAGGCGCAGCGCGACGCCCTGCCGCACCACGACCAGCATCGCGGCCGCGACCTGTTCCGTCAGCTCGATCACGCGAAGGGCGTCGCGCGCGGCGATCGTGCCCATGCTGACCTTGTCCTGGTTGTGGCATTCGGTCGAGCGCGAGAACACCGACGCGGGCATCGTTCCCTTCAGGGCCTCCGCCGTCCACGCCGAGACCGCGATCTGCACGGCCTTGAGCCCGTGGTTGATCGCCGCTCGCGGCCCCTCGGCCGCCGACAGGTTCGCCGGCAGGCCGTGGTTGTAGCGCGGGTCCACCAGCAGCGCGCACTGGCGGTCGAGCAGGTCGGCGATGTTGGCGACCAGCGTCTTCATCGCATCCATCACGTACGCGATGTGGCCGCCGTAGAAATGGCCGCCGTGCAGCACGGTGCCCTCGTCGGGATCGATCAGCGGATTGTCGTTCGCGCTGTTGAGCTCGGTCTCGATCACCTGCCTGAAATGCGGCAGCGCATCCTCCAGCACGCCGATCACGTGGGGGGCGCAGCGCAGCGAATAGCGATCCTGCAGCCGCCGTTCGTTGCCCACGGCGCGGCCGCCGCCGAGGTCCTCGCGCAGGCGGTGCGCGACGATGCCCAGGCCGGGGTGCGGCTTGGCTGCGAACAGCGTCGCGTCGAAATGATGGGCATTGCCGTCGGCGGCGATCACGCCGCAGGCGGTGATGCGCGTGGCGAGCGCGGCGAGGTAGCGCGCGCGATCGAAGGCCAGGCAGGCGAGCGCGGACATCACCGCGGTGCCGTTCATCACGGCCAGGCCTTCCTTCGGCCGCAGCCGCAACGGCGCGCGTCCGATGTCGGCCAGCGCCTGCGCCGCCGGGGTGTCGCGCCCCTCGACGCGCACATCGCCGTCGCCGCACAGCGCGGCGGCGACGTAGGCGAGCGGCGTGAGATCACCGCTGGCGCCGACCGAACCCTCGGCGGGGATGCGCGGCAGCACGTCGTGCACCAGCAGCGCTTCGAGCTGCAGCAGCAGCGCCCGGCTGACGCCGGACATGCCGCGCGACAGCGATGCGAGACGCGCCGCGAGGATCGCGCGCGTCTCGGCCTCGTCGAAGAAGCGCCCGAGACCGCAGCGGTGGTACGTGTACAGGTGCGCCGGCAATTCGGCGACGAGATCGGCCGGGATGCCGGTCGTGCAGGAATCGCCGTAGCCCGTGGTCACGCCGTAGATGACACCGTCGTCGCGCAGCAGGCGGTCGACCACGGCCGCTCCGCGCGCGATCCGCTCCAGGAAGGCGGGTGACGCGTCGAGTGCGGCCACCGCCTGCCGACGCGCGAGCCGCACCACGTCCTCGATGCTCAGGTCGCCCGCGCCGAAGCGCACGCGGCCGCGCGGCGGGTCCAGCGGTTGGCCGCTCATTCGACGCCGGGCCCGTCCACGTCGACCATCAGCCAGTAGCCCTCCGCGCCGTCGGGCGGTCGCGGCAATGCTTCCAGGCGCGTCGGCGGCGGCCAGCCACCGCCCGCGGCGGCGCCCTGCACCGCGCCGCGGATCGCGGCCTCGAGCGTGTCGAGCCGTTCGGCCTCGACGATGCAGTCGGGAAAGTCGGGCAGCGTGGCGTGGTAACGACGCGCCGCATCGCGGCGCACGAAAGCGAAGTACCCCATGCTCAAACGCCCCGTCCGCGGGCCCACCGGCCCGTCGCTGTCCATCGCGCCCGACTGCTGTCGCCGTGCATCACCGTCCGCCCCCCCGGTCGTGATCGGTCGGGCGACTATACGCCGCGCATCGCCTCGTCCGGCGACGGCGGTGCGGAGACGTGCGCGCGGTCGCGTTCAGCGCGCCTGCGGCACGCGACGGACCTTCGAGACGTCGTAGCCCATGGCGCGCAGCCGCTCGATCGCCGCCTCGATGTCGGCCTCCGGGAGCGTCGGCGTGCGGGCCATCAGCCAGGCGTAGTCGCGGTCGCTGCGGACGACCAGCGTCTGCGAGTAATCCGGTGCCAGCCAGCCGATGACGTACTCGGCCTTGATCGGCCAGACGAACTGCATGCCCCAGACCGCACCGCCGCTGCCGGGCACCACCGTGGCGACCGGCCGCATGGTCTTCACCGGTGCGTCGAAGCTGCCCTTGCGGTAGCGGAACGTCGTCTGGATGCGACCGTCCGGCCGCATGGCATACGACTCGACCGCGGCATAGGCCTCGCGTTCGGGGAAGGACGGGATGTTCGCGATGACGTACCAGTCGCCCATGAAGCGCGCGAGGTCGACGCGATCGACATGCGGCACGGTCGGCGGCCGCGCACTGGCGCAACCGGCGAGCACGGCCAGGGCGGCGGCGAGCAGGCGGCGCATCAGGCCTCCTTCGCGAAGCGGTAGTGGGCGACGATCCACTCGCGGCCACCCGCATAGCCGAAGAGTTCCGCGCACGACATCCAGAACATGCGCCAGCGCTGGAACCACAGGGCCGCCCCCGCCTTGCCGTAGGCGGCTTCCAGCACCTGCATCACGTCGTCGCGTCGACGGTCCTGGTTCTCGAGCCAGTGGTTCGCGGTGCGCATGTAGTGCGTGCCGTCCACATGCCAGCGTGCCTCGATCGACAGGTGCCGCTGGAACCACAGCAGCGTATCGCTCGCCGGCATGAGCCCGCCGGTGAAGAAGTGGCGCCCCATCCAGTTGTCCTCGCCCTCCGTCTCGAACGGGTACATGCAGGTGCGGTGCGCGAAGACGTGCACGAAGAGCTTGCCGCCCGGCTTCATCCACGAGGCCACGCGGGACAGCAGCGCCTCGTAGTTGCGCATGTGCTCGAACATCTCGACGGAGACCACGCGGTCGAACTGCGCGGCGTCCAGCAGCAGGTGGTTCACGTCCTGGGTGATGACCCGCACGTTCGCGTAGCCGCGCTCCAGGCAGACGCGCTCGATGTGCTCGCGCTGCGGGCGCGAATTGGACACCGCCGTGATCCGCGCCGCGGGATACCGCTCGGCCATCCACAGGGTCAGCGAACCCCAGCCGCAACCGAGCTCGAGGATCTGCTGGCCGTCCTCGAGTTCCGCGCGCTCGCCGTACAGCGCGAGCATCGCCGCCTCCGCCTCGTCGAGGGTCTCCCGGCCGGTCGGGTAGTAGCAGCCGGAGTACTTCAGCCGCTCGCCGAGGCAGAGGCGGAAGAACGCGGGCGGCAACTCGTAGTGCTGGGCGTTCGCCGCGTCGGTGTGGATCGCCACGGGGCTGCGGCGCAACTCCTCGATCATCTGCTGGAAGCGCGCGGCCTGCGCGTCGGGCCCGCCGGCCTGCTCGTCCCGCAGTCGCTGCGCGCAGAGGTGCCGGATGCCGGCGCGCACGAGCGCATCGGGCAGCCAGCCGCGCTCGGCCCAGCCGAGCAGCCCGGGGGCCGGGCCGTCATGCGGATGTTCGGGAAGATGGTCGGCGACGGCGTTCATGCGGCAGCCCTCCGCGGGGCGGTGCGACGTGGAAGTCGGGGAATGAGCATCGGGGTGGTGCGCTGGTAGTCCGCGTAGTCGTCGCCACGCGTGCGCAGTGCCTGCGCTTCGGTGAACGGGATGCCGCTGATCCAGCGCAGGAAGACGTACATAACGACCGGACCGGCGGCCGCCATCCACCACCACGGCGACCCGGCCGCGAGAGCGGCGTATGCGAACCAGTGCAGCCATTCGAAGAAGTAGTTCGGATGGCGCGAATAGCGCCACAGCCCGTCGCGACAGGTGCGTCCGCGGTTGGACGCATCGGCACGGAACCGTGCGAGCTGGCGGTCGGCGATGCCCTCCCCGGCCAATGCCAGCAGCCAGATCGCCACGCCTGCGACGAGCCAGCCGCCCGGCCCCCCGCCCGGCGCACGCGCCACGGCCGCGAACGGCAATGCGAACAGCGGGACGAGCAACGCCTGCAGCTGGAAGAACAGGAAGAAGCGCACCTGCGAGCCGTTCCAGTGCGCGCGGAGGTAGGCGTAGCGCCCGTCCTCGGCCTCGGTGAAGACGCGATGTCCGAGATGCAGCGCGAGCCGCAGGCCCCACACCCCGCCGAGCACGCCGAGCAGCACGCGCGGCAGCACGGCGCCGTCGCCCACGAGCGCGAGCGCGACCGCACTGCCGCCCACGCCCAGCGACCAGAGCACGTCCACCAGCCCGGCATTGCGCGTGCGCCACTGCCACAGCCAGCCCAGTGTCATCACGACCGACATCGACAGGCCGATCCAGAGGAAGACGGAGGCGTTCATCGGGCTGGAACTCCCATCGCCGCAGCGGCTGATGCTTTCGGACCGCGCGCGACGCGGGCGAGCACGGGCAGTGCGACGGCCCAGCCGAGGCCGATCGCACCGAGCAGCTGCGCCATCGGCACCTGCGCGCTCCAGGCCTGCGCCATGCGCGCCGCGCTGGCGTACGCGAGCGGCGCACCGACGGCGCCCAGCGCGATCGCGAGCAGGCGGTGCCGCTGAAGCACGGCGAGGGACCGCGTGAGCGTCAGCGGGAACACCGCCCACAGGGCGAGGATCCACGGCGGCGCTCCGACGGCGGTCCACGCCGGCGGCCAGGTCGCGCGGAAGTCGATCCAGCCGGCGCGCACCAGCGTGCCGTCGAGCAGCAGGCCGCAGGCCAGGCCGGCGGCCGCCAGCGCCACGACGCGGGCCCGGTCGGGCGCGACGGCGAGGTGCCACGCCGCGAAGGCAGTCGCGCACGCGACGCCGGGCCAGGCGAGTTCGCGGCCCGCACCGAGCACGGCCGCGAACCACACCGCCTGGTAGCCGGCGAAGTCGATCGCGTTCCTCATGCCGCGGCGATCCCTGCGCGGTCGCCCGGCCGGTAGCCCGGACGTGCGAACAGGAGATGCGAGACGCCGATCGTGCGCTCGCGGAAGCCGCCCTCGCAGTAGGCGAGGTAGAACTCCCACATGCGGGCGAAGCGGTCGTCGAAGCCCTGTGCGCGCACCTGCGGCAGCTGCGCCATGAAGCGTTCGCGCCAGGCCTCCAGCGTGCGGGCGTAGGACAGTCCGAAGTCCTCCTGTGCCACGAGCGCGAGGTCGCTCGAGCGCGTCTTGGCCGCCAGCATCGCCTGCAGGGAGGGAATGAAGCAGCCGGGGAAGACGTGGCGCTTGATGAAGTCGACCGAGCGCAGCGCCTGCTCGTAGCGGTGGTCCTCGATGGTGATCGCCTGCACGAGGCCGAGGCCGTGCGGCTCCAGCAGGTCGCCGAGCTTGCCGAAGTAGGCATCGAGATATTCGGCGCCGATCGCCTCGATCATCTCGATCGACACGAGCTTGTCGTATCGGCCCGTGAGGTCGCGGTAGTCCTCGAGCAGCAGCGTCACCTGCGACTGCAGCCCGGCCTCGGCCACCCGCTGCGAGGCGAGCGCATGCTGCTCGCGCGAGATGGTCGTCGTGGTGACGTGGCAGCCGTAGTGCCGCGCCGCATGCAGCGCGAAGCCGCCCCAGCCCGTGCCGATCTCGACCACGCGGTCGCCCGGCCGTAGATCGAGCCTGCGGCAGATCGCGTCGAGCTTGCGCGTCGAGGCCGCCTCGAGCGTGTCGTCCGCGCCGGCCCACAGCGCCGAGGAGTACATGAGGTCGTCCGACAGGAACAGGCGGAAGAAGTCGTTGCCGAGATCGTAGTGCGCGGCGATGTTGCGACGGCTGCCCGCGCGCGTGTTCCGGCGCATCGCGTGCAGCGCCTTCATCGCGAGCCCGCCGAGCCGCGCGAGCCCGGTCTCCATGCCGTCCAGCAGGTCACGGTTGCGCGCCAGCAGGCGGACCAGCGCCACCAGGTCGTCGCAGTGCCACAGCCCGTCCATGTAGGCCTCGCCCGCTCCGACGCTGCCGTTCGCCGCCACCGCGCGATAGAAGCCGGCATCGTGGACGCGCAACCTCACGGGCGGCGTGCCGTCGGCCTGCCCCAGCATCGCGGTGCCGAAGGCGTCGTCCAGCACTACCGAGCCGCGCAATTGCGCGAGCTGGGCGAGCAGCCGGCCGCGCAGGAAGCGGTCGAACGAGCCGGATGCGGCGGGAAGGTCGGTGCGGGCGATCTCGTTCATCGCGGGTCCCGGGAGTGCATGGGGTGGTCGTGGACGGGCACGCGCTTGAGCCAGAGGCGCAGCGCCTGCCAATGGATGGCGCCGACGACGCGCAGCGTCATCAGCGGATACCGGACGAGGACGCGCGCCAGCGCGGCGGCGTCGATCGCGCGGCGCTCGAGCGCGAGGGTGGCGTCGAACTCGGCGCCCGCCTCGTCGAGCACGCGCATGTGCACGCGCAGGTCGTCGCCGGGCGCCGTGAAGCGCCAGTCGTATCGCCGCTGCATGGCCATGAACGGCGAGACGTGGAAGGCCTTGTCGAAGTCCCAGTGCAGCGCCCGCCCGCGCGCATCGGCCGCGTCCGCGGCCAGCACGTAGGCATGGCGTTCCTTCCACGGCGTATTGGTGATCTCGGCGACGATGCTGTGCAGCCGCTCGCCGTCGGCGTGGAAGCAGTAGTAGAAGCTCACCGGATTGAAGACGTGCCCGAAGTAGCGCAGGTGCGTGAGCAGTCGCACGGGGCCCTCCGGCCGCGAGCCGGTCGCCGCCTCGACGCGGCGACGCACGGCCTCCAAGAGCGGCAGGTCGGAGGGGCCGAGGTAGTCGCTGCGGCGGAACTCGGCGAGCGCGCGGCCGCGCGACGACCAGAGCGCGCGACCGTCGAACAGCGTGTCGACCTCGTCGAGGTCGAGGTAGAGCTGCGCGATGCGGTAGCGGAACGCATGGGCGACCGGCGCATGGCGACGATGCGTCACCCAGCCCTCGTAGATCGCGCTGGCGCGTGGCGGGCTCACGCGGCGACGGCGTCGACGTCGTGCGTTCGCGCCGCGGCACTGCCGCCCGGCCAGCGGACGCCGAGCGCGCGCGCCACGTCGACCGCGCTGCGCATGCCGTCCTCGTGAAAGCCCCAGCCCCAATACGCCCCCGCGAACCACGTGCGGCGATGGCCTTGGATCTCGGGGCGCCGGCGTTGCGCCGCCACCGACTGCGGCGTGTAGACGGGATGGTGGTAGCGCATGCGGCGCAGCACTTTGTCAGGGTCGATCGCCGCGGTGCGGTTGAGGGTGACGACGAACGGCTCGGGCGCGTCAATCGACTGCAGGAGGTTCATGCAGTAGCTGACGGTGCACTCCTCGCCCGGGTCGGCCGGGACGTGCGCATTCCACGCCGCCCAGGCGCGGCGATCGCGCGGCAACAGCGACGCGTCGGTATGCAGCACGGTGTCGTTCGCCTGGTAGCCCATCGCCCCGAGGATCGCGGTCTCGCGCTCATCCGCATCGGCGAGCAGGCGCAGGGCCTGGTCGCTGTGGCAGGCCACGACCACGTGGTCGAAACGCTCCACCCCGGCCGGGCTGATGAGCTCGACGCCGTCGGCATCGCGCCGCAGGGCGAGTACCGGCGTGCCGAGGCGCTCGCGCACGCGCCACCGCGCCTGCAGGGCCGCGACGTAGGACGAGGAGCCGCCGTCCACCACGCGCCACTCGGGACGACCGGTGAGCTGCAGCATGTGGTGGTTCGCCATGAAGCGCACGAGATACTTCGCCGGGAACGACAGGATCTTCGTGGCGGGCGACGACCACAGGGCCGACGCCATCGGCACCAGGTGCAGGTCGCGAAACATCGCGCCGTAGCGCCCGGCGGCGAGGTAGTCGCCGAGCGTCGGTCCGTCGCCCGGCTCGTCCAGCAGCGCGGGCGCATTGCGGTAGAAGCGCACGAGGTCAGCGAGCATGCCCCAGAAGCGCGGCGACGCCAGGTTGCGCCGCTGGCAGAACAGCGTGCCGAGGGTCGCGGCGTTGTACTCCAGCCCGCTCGCCGCGTGCTGCACCGAGAAGCTCATCGTGGTGGCGCGCGAGCCCACCTCCAGTTCGTCGAACAGGGCGGTCAGCAGCGGGTAGTGCTGCGGGTTGTGCACGATGAATCCGCTGTCGACGCGGTAGCGGCGCCCGTCCTGTTCGACGTCGTGCGTATGCGTGTGCCCGCCGAGCCGATCGTCCGCCTCGAACAGGTGCACCTCGTGTTCGCGCGAGAGCAGCCACGCCGAGGCCAAGCCGGCGATGCCCGAACCGACCACCGCGATCCGCATCTCAGCGCTCCGCCCGCGCGAGCACCCAGGCCGGGATCGGCTTGAGGTCGCGCACCAGGCCGAACACGGCCATGAGCCGCAGGCCGTAGTAGGTCAGGTCGACCTCCCACCAGCGGAAGCCCTGGCGCACGGTGCCCGGGAAAAAATGGTGGTTGTTGTGCCAGCCCTCGCCGAACGTGAGCAGCGCGAGCCATGCATTGTTGCGGCTGTCGTCGCGCGTGGCGAAGCGGCGCGTCCCGAAGCGATGCGCGAGCGAGTTGATGGTGACCGTGGCGTGGAACAGCACGGTCGTCGAAATGAAGAAGCCCCACACCAGCAACTGGCCGCCGCTCGTGTGGAGCCCGGGCGCAACTCCCTCCAACCACGCGCCCAAACCGTACAGGCCGGCGGCGAGCGCCACCGGCACCAGGGTGTCGAACCGGTCGAGCCATCGCAGCTCGGGATAGCGCGCCAGGTCCGGTATCCGCGCGAGATCCGTGCGGAAGGCGGCAGGCGTCAGGAACCACGTGGCGTGCGAGTGCAGGAAGCCGTGCACGCGCGGCGAATGCGGATCCAGCGCGGTATCGGCATGGCGATGGTGATGACGATGATGGGCGGCCCACCACAGCGGGCCGCGCTGCACGCAGGACGCGCCGATGACGGCGAAGACGAACTGCACGGCCCGCGACGTCCGGAACGTGCGATGCGAAAAGTAGCGGTGGTAGAACCCGGTGATCGCGAACATGCGGATCGCGTACAGCGCCACCGCGACGCCCACGGCCGTGGCCGAGGTGCCGACCCAGACGACCGCCACGCAGGCGACGTGCAGCGCGATGAACGGAACGGCACGCAGCCAGTCCGGGCGGTCGGACGCGACCGCGTCGCCCGTGTCGACGCCGGCGCCGGTATCGAACCAGCGACGCGCGGAGGCGAGCGCGCGCCGCCCCCGCGAGGCCCGGCCGGGCACGTTCGGACAGCTGTCTTCCTGGATGCGTTGGGACTGCATCGTTGCGATCGTTCCGTTCTTGTTTCCCCAGTCACGACGTTACGCATCGGCCGCCCGCGCGGATGCAGCCGAAGGTCATCCGGAGCACGTCCGCGACAACACGGTGCGTCCCGCCTCGGCGACGGCTGTAGGTGAAACCCGCACACGCTCCGGCGGGAAGTCGATGCGAAGCCACTGCGGACGGCCCCGCGCGTCGCGCACGGACCCGATGCCGCGAAAGCGCAGCAGGCGCCGGTCGCGTGCGTCGTAGTCCAACTCGACCTCCGGCAACGCGAGCCCGAGCAGGCCGGGCAGCCCCAGCCGGAAGCGACGCACGTCGCGTCCGTCGATGCGGTGCATCCCGGCGTCGTGCAGGCGCAGGTCGACCGCGGCCAACCGGCTCGGCAGGAGGAACGGCGCGCGCCGGCCACGCGCATCGATCTGCGGCCAGCGTTCGCGCACGAAGGCGTCGAAGCCCGCATCCGCCACCAGCCCCGGCGCCGCGTCCAGGCGCTTGCTGCGCAGTGCCTCGCCGGCACGCGGTCGCCAGAACACTTCGCGACCGCCCGCCACCGTGCGCAGGCCTTCGCGGTAGCCCGTGCGGGCATCGACGTAGTCGTAGTCGGGGGCGATCGGGTCGCCAGATGACGTCAACTGCTTCCGCGCGAAGGGGCGTCCGTCCGGGCATCGATACAGCACCACGCGCCCGCGATCGGGATCGTCGTTCGGAAGCCAGTGCTCCTCCCGGTAGACGACGTCGCCACGTGCGTCGCGCGCGATGCCCACGTAGCGCAGCTGTGCCGCCGCGGGGCATGCCACGAGCAGCAGCAGGAAGATGCACATCCGTCGAAGGTGGCGCATGGGTTTCGCGGCGGTTTTGGTACCGCAGCTGTACGCATGTCGCGCGCAACCGGATTCATCGCATCCGGTCCACGACGCGGTGCGTAAGAGAAGTCTCCGCCCGACCGGTCACCACGATGCGCAGCCCCACCGTCCTTGCCCGCCTAGTCGCCGCCTGCCTCGCCCTCGCGTCGGCTGGCTGCGAGCGCGCGGTCTTCGCGGTAGCGAACCGCGGCGTGACGCCGCCGGATGCCACGGTCGTGTTCGCACCGCAGGCCGGCCTGTCGCTGGATGTGTACCGGCCGGCGAACGCCTCGTCTCCCGCACCGGTGGTGGTGTTCTTCTACGGCGGCAACTGGCAGCGCGGCATGCGCGAGCAGTACCGCTTCGTCGGGCGTCGGCTCGCGCGCAACGGCGTGCTGACGGTGGTCGCCGACTACCGCACGTGGCCGCGCGCGGGCTTCCCGGCGTTCGTCGAGGACGGCGCGCAGGCCGTGGCGTGGACGCACCGCAATGCGCCGCGCTACGGCGGCGACCCGGGGCGCGTCTTCGTCGCCGGCCATTCCGCAGGTGCGCAGATCGCGGCGCTCATCGGTGCCGATGCACGCTACCTCGCGCCGCACGGACTCAAACCGCGCGACCTCGCCGGCGTGATCGGGCTGTCGGGCCCCTACGACTTCGTGATCAACGGGCAGTACGTGCCGATCTTCGGCCCGCCCGCGCAGTGGCCCGCGGCGCAGGCGGTCAATGCGGTCGATGGCGACGAGCCGCCGTTCCTGCTGGTGCACGGCACCGGCGACCGCGTGGTCGACCCCGGCGACAGCCGCGAGATGGCACGACGCCTGCAGGCGCGGGGCGTGCGGGCGGAACTCCTGCTGCTGCCCGGTGCGGGCCACACCGCGACAGTCGCCGGCCTGTATTCGCCCCGGCGCCAACCCGAGGTGCTGCCGGCCGTCCTCCGCTTCGTGGGAGCCGGCGGGCGGCCCTGACCGCGCCGCCTACAATGGGGCGATGACCACGCTCTTCATCTCGGACCTGCACCTCGACGCGACGCGGCCGGAGGTCACCGACCTGTTCCTGCGCTTCCTCGCCGAAGAGGCGCGCGGCGTCGAGGCGCTCTACATCCTCGGCGACCTGTTCGAAGCCTGGGTGGGCGACGACGATCCGTCCGAGGTCGGCGCCGCCGTCGCGGACGGGTTGCGCGCGGTGTCCGATGCCGGCACGCCGGTGTCCTTCATCCGTGGCAACCGCGATTTCCTCCTCGGCGACGGCTATGCCCGACGCGCGGGCATTCGTGTGCTTCAGGATCCGTCGGTGCTCATGCTCGGCGGTCGGCCTGCACTGCTGCTGCACGGCGACCTGCTGTGCACGGCCGATTCCGGCTACATGGCGTTCCGTGCACAGACGCGCGACCCGACTTGGCAGGCGGGCTTCCTCGCACAACCGCTCGCGGCACGCCTCGCCTTCGCCGCCCATGCGCGCGAGCAGAGCCGCATCGCGCAGTCCGCGCTGAAGGATGCCGGCACGATGGAGACGATCACCGACGTCGCACCGCACACCGTCGACGAGTACTTCGTCCGCTACGGCGTGGACCTGATGATCCACGGCCATACGCACCGGCCCGCGGTCCATGCACTCGACGTCGGCGGCCACGCGCGACGGCGCGTCGTGCTGGGCGACTGGTACGAGCAGGGCTCGGTGCTGCGCGTGCGCGGCGACGCGATGGCGCTCGACGCGCTGCGCTGAGCGCGGCTCAGTTCGCGAGCGTCTCGAGCGAGGCGAGTTCGTCCTCGTCGAAGCCCGCTTCCAGTCGCGCCGCGCGGTTGAACGGCCCGTACAGCACGGCGCGCGCGTATTCGGCGAGCAGTGCACGGAACGTCGACTTGGGCTCCAGCCCGCGCTGCACGCAATGCCAGCGATACCAGCGGCTGCCTGCGGCGACGTGGCCCACCTCCTCGCGCAGGATCACGTCGAGGATGTCGGCGGTCGCGTCGTCACCCCGCTGCCGCAGCTTCACGATCATCCCGGGCGTGACGTCGAGCCCGCGCGCCTCCAGCACGCGCGGCACCAGCGCCATGCGCGCCAGGCCGTCGTGGGCGGTCTTTTCCGCCATCTCCCACAGGCCGTTGTGCGCGTCGAAGTCACCGTAGTCGTGGCCGATCGATTGCAGGCGGCCGCGCAGCATCGTGAAGTGCCGCGCCTCATCGTTGGCCACTGACGCCCAGTCGGCATAGAAGGCCGACGGCATGCCGCGGAAACGGTAGACCGCGTCCCAGGCGAGGTCGATCGCGTTGAATTCGATGTGCGCGACGGCGTGCACGAAAGCGGCGAGCCCGTCGGCGCTGCCGAAGCCACGGCGCGGCAGTTCGCGCGGATGCACGAGGCGCGGTCGCGCGGGACGGCCCGGCATCGCGATCGGTGCAGCCGGCGGGGCGTCGTCCCGCGGCGTGAGTTCGCCGCGCGAGAAGCGCGCGTACGCCTCGAAGGTGCGCGCGACCTTTTCCTCCGGCGACGCGGCCTGCAGGCAGTCGTGCGCCGCCGCGTGCAGGCACCCGTGCATCAGGCGACGTCGTCGTCCCCGTCGACCGGGCCCGCCGCGCGCGTGCATTCCCAGCCGTCGGGATAGCCGCCGAAGGATTCTGCGAGGACGGTCAGCGCCCGCTCGAGCTTCGTGATGTCCGCATGCCGCGGCACCATGTGGCGGCTCGCGATCACCTGCCAGATGCCTTCGTCGTCGACGATCGGCGCGGACACGACGAGATCGTCCTGCTGCGTGGCGGCGTCGGCGAAGGCCTTCGCCGCGGTCTCCTCGCCGAACACGAGCAGGAAGTCGATCTCCCGCGCGACCGTCAGGTCATCGCCGTCCTCCAGCATCGCGCGCAGCACGTCGCCGTTCTCGTCGTCCGGAATCAGGGCCGATTGCAGCGATTTCATGTCAGCCCGCCTTCCGCGCCTGCTTGGCCGCGTCGGAGCGCAGCTGCTTGATGCGGTCGAAATAGCCCGGCTCGACGCCGGTGACGTATTCGCCCGAGAAGCACGACGAGTCGAACTTCTCGATGCGGTTCTTCGGGCCGGACACCGCCTCTTCCAGGTCCTTGAGGTCCTGGTAGATCAGCCAGTCGCAGCCGAGCAGGTCCTGCACCTCGTCGTCCGTGCGCCCGTGCGCCACCAGCTCTTCCGCCGAGGGCATGTCGATGCCGTAGATGTTCGGATGCCGCACCGCGGGCGCGGCCGACGCCAGGTAGACCTTCGCGGCACCAGCCTCGCGCGCCATCTGCACGATCTGCTTCGAGGTGGTGCCGCGCACGATCGAATCGTCCACCAGCAGCACGTTGCGGTTGCGGAATTCGAGCGGGATGGGATTGAGCTTGCGGCGCACGGATTTCACCCGGTCACCCTGCCCCGGCATGATGAACGTGCGGCCGACGTACCGGTTCTTGATGAAGCCCTCGCGGTACTTCACGCCGAGCACGTTGGCGATTTCCAGCGCGGCGTCGCGCGAGGTGTCGGGGATCGGGATGACGACGTCGATGTCGTGGTCCGGCCGCAGGCGCAGGATCTTCTCGCCCAGCTTCTGGCCCATGCGCATGCGCGCCTTGTGCACCGAGACGTCGTCCATCATCGAGTCCGGGCGGGCGAAATAGACGTATTCGAAGATGCACGGCGTGACCGACTTCGCCTCGGCGCACTGCCGCGCATGCATCGTGCCGTCCTGCGTGATCACGATGCCCTCGCCCGGCTTCACGTCGCGCAGGCGCTCGTAGCCGAGCAGGTCGAGCGCGACCGACTCGGAAGCGATCGCGTACTCGTCGCGCCCGTCGCGGCTGCGCTTGCCCATCACCAGCGGGCGCACGCCGTTCTGGTCGCGGAAGGCCACGAGGCCGAGCCCGAGCACGGCGATCACGACGGCATAGCCGCCCACGCTGCGGCGGTGCACGCCCTCGATCGCGCGGAACACGGCGTCGGGCGAGAGCTCGGCCTGCACGTCGAGCTCGTGCGCGAAGACGTTGAGCAGCACCTCCGAGTCGGACTCGGTGTTGACGTTGCGCTTGTCCTGCTCGAACACCTCGCGGCGCAGCGCGTCGGTGTTGATCAGGTTGCCGTTGTGCGCGAGGGCGATGCCGTAAGGCGAGTTGACGTAGAACGGCTGGGCCTCGTCGCAGCCCGCGCTGCCCGCGGTGGGATAGCGGCAGTGGCCGATGCCGAAGTTGCCCTGCAGCAGTTGCATCGAGGCCTCGTCGAAGACATCGCTGACGAGCCCGTTGCCCTTGTGCACGCGAATCTTCGAGCCGCTCGCGGTGGCGATGCCGGCCGCGTCCTGCCCGCGATGCTGGAGCACGGTCAAGCCGTCGTAGAGCTGGGCCGCGACGTCGGACTGTCCGACGATTCCGATGATGCCGCACATGGTTCGGTGTCCTGCAGGGGGATCAGGCGGGAAGGCCTGGAGATGGGGACGGTTCGGACGGATTGCGAGCGGGCGTGAGCCCGTCGAGGTCGAGGCGCGCTCGCGCCCAGTCCGGCAGCCACGTGGCGAGCCAGGCCGCACCGGGCTTGAACAGCGGCACCAGTGCCGACGCCTGCCACGGCGCCTGCCGCGGCAGCGAGGTGAAGCCCAGCAGCAGCACCACCGCACAGGCCATCGCGATGCCGCGCACGCCGCCGAGGGCGAGGCCGAGCGCGCGATCGATTCCGCCGAGGCCCGCTGCCTTCAGCGCCCGGCGCGCGACGAACGCGAGCAGCGTGACCAGCAGCGACGTGGCGACGAAACACAGCGCATAGCCGAGCAGCAACTGGAACGGCGTGGGATCGGGACCGTCCGCGACGATGCGGGCGACGCCGCCGCCGAGCACGAGCGCCGCGGTGCCGCCGAGCAGCCAGGCCAGCAGCGAGGCCGCCACGCCGACGAAACCCCGCATCAGCCCGGTCAGGGCCGAGAAGCCGAGGATCGCCAGCAGCAGCCAGTCGAGCGGGCTCATCGGTCAGGGATGCGGACGCACGATGCCGTCCACGCCGAGCTTCGCCGAGGCCTGCGCGCGCAGCGCATCGGCCGCGGCACGGTCGGCGGCGGGCCCGATGCGGACGCGGTTGAGCGTGCCGCGGTCGGTGCGCACCTGTTCGACGAAGGCGGCGAGCCCCGCGGCGCGCGCGCGATCGCGCAGGCGCGCGGCCTCGTCCGGGTTCGCGAAGGCACCGAGCTGCACCGCGTAGCCGACGCTCGAGGCGGCGGGCGGTGGTGTGGCGGCAGGCGGGGGAACAGGCGGCGCAGGCGGGGCGCTGGCGGCCGGTGCGGGGCGCTCCGTGCCTGCCGTGACCGTCGTGCTCGCGGGCGTCTTGGCGGGCGCATCCGCGGCCGGCAGTGGCGTAACGGCCACTGCAGGGGCCGGCGGCGCGGCGGTGGTGCGCGCTGGCGCGGCCGCGCCAGCGTCGAGGACCACCACCTTGCCCTGCACGTCGCTCCGCACGCGGGCGGCGGCGAGGCGCGCGGCCTCGGCGTCGGCGGCGGTCGGAAACGGGCCGATCCGCACGCGGTGCACGGTACGCGCACCGAGCGGGGCGGGCTCCTGGTAGGCCGGCAGGCGCGCGGCGGCGAGCGCGGCGACGACGCGCGCAGCATCGGCGGTGGTCGCATAGCTGCCGAAGTGCACCGCGTAGTCGCCTGCGGCGACCGTCGGGCCCGGCGGCACGTCGGCCGGTTCGGTCGGTGCGCTCGCGGGCCCGTCGAGTACCGGAGCGCCGGTCGGCACGGGCGCCAGCGGCAGGTCGAGCGTCCGGGTGTCGCCGGTGGCCTCGGGCGCCGGCGGCACCTTGAGCGGAACGCGCGAGGCGCCGCTGTCGGGCGCCGGGTCCATGACGAGCAGGGGCAGGAAGACCACCGCGAGCGCGACCAGTACCGCCGCGCCGAGCAGCCGCTGTTTCAGGGCAGGTTCCATCGCGTCCGCACGAGGCGGGAGCCGCCCGCCGTGTCGGGGCGAATTATACGCGTCGCCCCGCCGCGCCCCGGCGCGCGGCGCAGTCGTTCAGGTGCCGCTCCGGCCGGCGCCATCGAGCACCCCGAGCGCCTCGGCGGCGGTGTGGAACGAGCCGAACACGAGCAAGCGGTCGCCCGACGCGAGCTGCGGCCGTAGCACGGCGAGCGCGGCCGGCACGTCGGGCCAGCGGGTGGCCCCGGCCGCGGCCGTGTCGCCGAGCCGGTCGGCAAACGCATCGACTTGCAGAGCGCGCGGGCCGTGGCCGGGCAGCCCGGCGACGTGCCAACGATCGACGCGGCCCTCGAGCGACGCGACGATCCCCGCGGCGTCCTTGTCGCCCAGCGCGGCGAACAGCGCCTGCGTACGACCCGCCACCGGATGCGCCGCCAGCCACTTCGCGAGTTCGCGCGCCGCCTGCGGGTTGTGGCCGACGTCGACCACGATCTCCGCCCCGCCGCACGCGAACCGCTGCAGCCGCGCCGGCAGCCGCGCTTCGGCGATGCCCCGGCGCAGCGCCTCGTCGTCGATGTCGAGCGGACTCGCGCGCAGCGCCGCGATCGCGACCGCGGCATTGCGCAGTTGCGCCGGCGCCTCGAGCGCGGGCATCGGCAGGTCGACGGCATGGCCGACCTCGCGCCACTGCCAGCGATCGTCACCTGCGTCGACGAAGAAATCGCAGCCGATCCGTAGCGCCTTCGCGCCGATCGCATAGGCATGGCGCAGCACGCTCGACGGGGGATCGGCATCGCCGAGCACCAGCGGCCTCCACGCGCGCGCGATGCCGGCCTTCTCGAAGCCGATCGACTCCACGTCCGGCCCCAGCCAGTCCATGTGGTCGAGGTCGACGGTGGTGATCACCGCCACGTCGGGATCGACGAGGTTGGTGGCGTCGAGCCGACCGCCGAGCCCGACCTCCAGGATCGCAACGTCGAGGCCCGCGCGTTCGAACAGCCACAGCGCGGCGAGCGTACCGACCTCGAAATAGGTGAGCGAGACGTCGCCGCGCGCGGCCTCGATCGTCTCGAACGCCGCGACGATGCCGGCATCGTCCGCGTCGCGGCCGTCGATGCGGATGCGCTCGTTGTAGCGAAGCAGGTGCGGCGACGTGTACGCGCCGACCCGCAGCCCCTGGGCACGCGCGATCGCCTCGACGAACGCGACGGTCGAGCCCTTGCCGTTGGTGCCGCCGACCGTGACGACCACCGGCGCGGGACGCGTCAGCCCGAGCCGTGCGTGCACGGTCCGAATGCGGTCGAGCCCGAGGTCGATCGAGCGCGGATGCTGGCGCTCGAGGCGCTCGAGCCAGTCGGAGAGCAGTGCGGACATCGGGACGCGCAGGCGGCAGGGGCGCGCATTGTCGCACCCGCGTCTCGCCCGCATGGCGCAGCGGGCGGGACGCCGAGGTCCCGCCCGGTCGAGGCCCTACAGCGCCCGGTGCACCGCTTCGCCGAACAGCGCGGTGTGGTGGCTGCAGTCGTTGAGCCGCACGACGTCGAGGCGGTCGACCGCATCGCCTTCGAGCAGGTTGAGCGTCGTCGGCGCCTGCCGGAACCGCCACAGGTGCGACAACGGCAGCCCGAGCACCCGACACAGCAGCACGCGGTTCACCGCATCGTGCGCGACCACGAGCAGCGTCTCGTCCGCGCCGAGTCCGTCGCAGGCACGCGCGAATGCGGGCCAAGCGCGATCGAGCACGCCCTGCAGCGATTCGCCGCCGGGCATCTGCACGGTGTCCGGTGCATCCCGCCAGGCGGCGAGCCGTTCGCCGTCGCGCTCGCGGATCTCGCTCGCGAGCAGGCCTTCCCAATCGCCATGCGCGATCTCCATCAGGCCGGCATCGGTGGCGAGCATCGACGCGCGATCGCCGAGTGCGATCTGCGCGGTGCGCTGCGCGCGCGAGAGCGGCGACGCGACCGCACGCGCGATGGGCACCTCGCGCAGGCGCACGCCCAGCGCCGCGGCCTGCGCCTCGCCGACGGGCGACAGCGCGATGTCTTCCTGGCCCTGGTAGCGGCCTTCGGCGTTCCACGGCGTCTCCCCATGGCGGGCAAGCAGGATCCTCATGGCTCAGACCTGCTGCAGCGAGTAGACACCCGGCGTCGCGCACAGGTGCTGCACCTGCGCCTCGTCGAGCGGACGATCGACCGTGATCGCCGCGCGTGCGTAGCCGTCGCCCGCCGCACCGAGTGCGAAGTTGATGATGTTGATGCCGGCGCTGCCGAGCGCGGAGCCCACGGTGCCGACCATGCCCGGCCGGTCCTCGTTGCGCATCAGCAGCACGTGCGCGAGCGGATCGAATTCGATCTCGACGCCGTCCAGCGCGACCACGCGCGGGCCGCGATGCAGCGTCGCGTCTATCTCGCGCTTCACCTCGCGGCCGTTCGCGCCCTCGCCCTCCACGGTCAGTCGCACGAGGCGGTCGAAGCCGAGGCCGTCGCCGCCCATGGTTTCCGCTACTTCGAGCCCGCGCGCGACGGCCTCCTGCAGCGCGTTGACCGGCGTGACACGACCCGACGCGGCGCCGAGCAGCGAAGCCACCAGCAGACGCGTGAGTGGACGCGTGTCCAGCCCGTCGGTGCGCCCGGCGTAGCGGATGTGCAGGCGCGTCGGCGCGGGCACGAGGCGCGAGGCGACGCGACCGAGCGCCGTCATCAGCGGCATCCACGGCCCGACCTCGCGCGCGGCCTCGGCCGTGAGCGGCGGCAGGTTGACGCAGCCGGCGACGGCGCCGGTGCCCACGAAATCGATGATCTGTCGCGCGAGGATGGTGCTCACCGCCTGTTGCGCCTCGCTGGTGGACGCGCCGAGGTGCGGCGTGAGCACGAGGTTCGGATGCGCGCGCAGCGGCGAATCGGCCGCGAGCGGCTCGGTGACGAACGTATCGAGCGCGGCGCCGGCAAGGTGGCCCTCGTCGAGCAGGCGCAGCAGCGCGGCCTCGTCGACCAGCCCGCCACGCGCCGCGTTGATCAGCATCGCGCCCGGCTTCATCGCCCGCATGCGCGCTTCCGACAGCAGGTTCGTCGTCTCCTTCGTGCGCGGAATGTGCAGCGTCACGATGTCGGCCCAGGCCAGCAGGTCGTCCAGCGTCATCAGCGGCACGCTGCCCTTGCCGGCCGCGGATGCAGGCAGGAACGGATCGAACGCCGCGACCTCCATGCCGATGCCCTGCGCCTTGCGGGCGACCGTGCCGCCGATGCGGCCGAGGCCGATCACGCCGAGCCGCTTGCCCTCCAGCTCGAAGCCCGTCAGGCCCACCTTCGGCCACTGCCCCGCCTTCATGCCGGCGTCGGCCTTCGGCACGTGCCGCGCGAGCGCGAACAGCAGCGCGATCGCATGCTCGGCCGCGGCGAGCGTGTTGCCGTCCGGCGCATTCATCACGGCGATCCCGCGCTCGGTGGCGGCGTCGACGTCGATCGTGTCGACGCCCGCGCCGGCGCGGCCGATCACCTTCAATCGCGTGGCCTTCGCCAGCGCGGCGGCCGGCACCTTCGTCGCCGAGCGCACCAGCACGGCGTCGACATCCGCGAGCGCGGCGGCGAGGACCTCGGCGTCCTTGATCGGTTCGGGGGCGACCTCGACGTCCCAGCCGGCACGGCGGAACAGGTCGAGACCGTCTTCATGGATTCCATCGCAGGCCAGCACTCGCATCGGTGTCGCGCTCCATTGGTGAGGGAAGCGCGGATGCCCTGCCAGCCGGCCGTCGCACGGGCCCTTCGGGCCACGACGGTTGATGCGGTCGAACACGCATGCACGGCGGCATGCGCTACTGCGGGTCGGGAGACGGGGCCGGCTGGCATGGGAATCCGCGACGCACGGAGCCTAGCAGACGTCGGCGTTGGCGGAATTCACTGGCCGACCGGCGGCGCGGCGTCGATCATGGCGGCATCCACCACCGGAGTTCGCGATGCCCATCGTCCAAGGCCGCTTCCACGTCCAGCGCACGCCGCAGGGCGCCCTCGACCTCGGCGACGGCGCGCAGGCCATGCACCTGCGCTTCGACAAGACGTTCGAAGGGCGGCTCGAAGCCACGAGCGTGGTGCACATGATGGCGGTGGGTACCGGCGTGGAGGGCTCGGCCGGCTATGTCGCGGTCGAGCGGCTGGATGCGCGGCTCGATGGCCGCGCCGGCCGCTTCTCGATGATGCATTTCGGCGTGATGGACCGCGGCATGCCGTCGCTCCGGCTCGAGGTGGTGCCCGACTCTGCCGACGGCGAGCTCCTCGGCCTGCGCGGCACGATGCGCATCGACATCACGGATGGCGCGCACTTCTACACGTTCGACTACACGCTGCCCGCCGGCTGATCGCCCCACGGAAAAGGCCGGCATCGCGCCGGCCTTTCCGTCATCGCCGTGCGTCGATCAACGACGCTCGGGCACGCCCAGCTCCTGCAGCAGCTGCGGCGCCGGATAGACCTCCTGCATGATCCAGCGGATGTAGCGCTGGTCGACCGAGATCATCCGCGTCATCGCCGGATCGAAGATCCAGTTGCTGCTCACCGACTCCCAGTTGCCGTCGAAGGCCAGGCCCACCAGCTTGCCCTGCGCGTCGAGCACGGGCGAGCCCGAATTGCCACCCGTGATGTCGAGGTCGGACAGGAAGTTCACCGGCACGGTGCCAAGACGCTTGTCGGCGAGGCCGCCGTAGTTCTTCGCGGCGATCGCATCGAGCTGCACCTTCGGCGCATCGAACGGATCCTTGCCCGTCGCCTTCTGCGCGACCTGCTCGAGCGTGGTGAACGACGGCTGCTTCGAGCCGTCGCTCTTCGTGTAGCCCATCACGTTGCCGAACGTGATGCGCAGCGACGAGTTGGCATCCGGATACACGGCCTGGCCGTGGCTCTTGCGGTAGTCCGCGATCGCCTGCAGCGCGACCGGCCGCGCGACGAGTGCATCGCCGGCGCGCGTCTTCGCATCCTCTTCGAGGCGCAGCACGTCCGGCATCACCGCCACCGCGAACTGCAGGGCCGGATCCTTCGACGACTCGAGCGTCGCGCGGTCCGCGTTCAACAGCGCGACGCGCGAGGCCGTGTCGCCGAGCTTCGTCTTGGCGAGGCGATCGAGCGCGCGGTCGATCGACTTCGCATCGGTGCCGCCGAGCCAGGTGTCGAGCGAAGCGATGCGTTCGCTCGCCGGCAGCTTCGCGTACTCCCGCAGCCAGTAGGCGATGAGCTCGCGATCCATCTGCGGCTGGTAGCGACGCTCCATCTGTCGCATCGCGCCTTCGAGCGCCGGCAGGTCGCGCTGCTGGTAGCCGGACTCGCGCTCGGCATCCGGCCTGGTGCGTTCGATCGAGGCGCGGTACAGCTGCATCGCCGCGCCGAGCACGCCCGTGCTGCGCAGCTGGCCGAAGACGAGGTCGCGTTCACGATGGGCCCGTGCCTCGTCGCCGAGCTGGTCGAGGCGCTCGTACGCCGCGAGGCCCGCCTGCCCGCGCGCGCCCTGCGAGCGCAGCCACGCCAGCACCGCCTTCTCTTCCGCGTTCTTGCGACCCGCCGCGCCGATGCGACGGAAGCCTTCCAGCTGGCCGTCGTAATTCTTCATCGCGTTCTGCCAGCCGCGCACCGTCGCGGCGTACTTCACGCCGATGTCGGGGTTGCGGCGGCCCGCGGCCTCGACCATCGCGACGAGGTTCTTGTAGTGCTGGCCGACCGTCGGATACGTCCAGCCCGAGGTCGCCTCGAATTCGCTGGCGAGCGCGTATCGGCTCGTGCTGCCCGGATAGCCCGCGACCATCACGAAATCGCCTTCGCCCAGCGGCTTGTCGGCGATCTTCAGGAAGTGCTTCGGGCGATAGGGCACGTTGTCCGGCGAATACGCGGCCGGTCGACCGTCCTTGCCGACGTAGGCCCGGTAGAACGAGAAGTCGCCGGTGTGGCGCGGCCACATCCAGTTGTCGACTTCGCCGCCGTAGTTGCCGACGCTGCGCGGCGGCGCGTAGGCCAGGCGCACGTCGCGGATCTCGAGGTTCTTGAACAGGCGGTACGTGTTGCCGCCGGCGAAGCTGTACAGGCGGCAGCGATAGCCCGGCGTGGCCTCGCAACCGGCGACCAGCTTCTTCTCCAGCGCGTCGAGCGCCTTCGTGCGGCCCAGCGCGTCGGGCGCGCCGGCGATGGCCGCCTGCACCTGCCGGGTGACGTCCAGGATCGACTCGAGCGCGTAGATCCGCGCGTTCGGTCCGGCGGACAGCTCGTCGTTCGTCGTCGGCGCGTTGAAGCCGGTCTCGATGAGGTTCTTCTGCGCCGTCGAATTGAGCTGGATCGCGCCGTAGGCGCAATGGTGGTTCGTCACCACCAGGCCCTGCGGGGAAACGAAGCTCGCCGTGCAGCCGCCGAGCGAGACCACCGCGCCCATCGGGTCGCCGGTGAGGTCGGCGAGCTGGCGCGCGTTGAGCTTGAGCCCCGCCTTCTTCAGCGGCCCGGCGATGTCGGGCAGCTGCTGGGGCACCCACATGCCTTCGGCGGCGAATGCGCCTGCGGAGGCGGTCGCGAGCGCGACGAGGGTGGCGACGGCGAGGCGGCGATGGCGCATGGGGGTCTCCGGAAGGCGTGACGCGGGATCGGGGAGTCTAGCGACGGTCCGCGTGGCGCCGGGAATGACGATCGTCACGGCCGGCGCCCCGCGGCTGCACGGTTCATTCGGCGGGCAGGCCCATCTCGGCGAGCAGCTGCGGCGCCGGGTAGACCTTCGCCATCAGCCAGCGCATGTAGCGCATGTCGACGTGGATCGCGCGCTTGTACCGCGGGTCGTACATCCAGCTCGCGCTGACCGCTTCCCAGTTGCTGTCGAAGTTGAGTGCGATGAGCTTGCCATCCGCATCGAGCACGGGCGAGCCGGAGTTGCCGCCGGTGGTGTCGAGGTCGGTGAGGATGTCGACCGTCTGCGTCTTCAATGCCGGCTCGGCGGTGCTGCCGAAGTCGCTCTTCGCGATCGCGTCGCGCAGCGGCTTCGGCGCGTCGAACGGCTTCACGCCGGTGTGCTTTTCGAGGATGCCGGCCACGGTGGTCACCGGCACGTAGTGCACCCCGTCGCGCGGGTCCATGCCGCGCAGGTTGCCGTAGCTCACCCGCAGCGTGGAGTTCGCATCGGGGTACACCGCGCGGCCCTGCGACTTCCGGTACGCGACGAGCGCCTTCATATACGACGGCCGCAGCCGCAGCAGGTCGCCCTCGCGCACCTTGGACTCGTCCTCGAGCCGCAGCACGGCCGGCAGCAGCGTGGCCGCCGCCTGCAGCAGCGGATCCGGGTCCGACTTCAGCGTCGCCGCATCGCGCGCCATCGCCGCCAGCCGCACCGTTTCGTCGCCGAGCTTCGTGCCCGCATACAGCGCATCCAGCTTGGCGCGCGCCTCGTCGGCCGTGCGACCGAAGACGGCGTCGAACTCCGGGACGTGCTGCGCCGCCGGCAGCGCCTGGTACTGGGCGAGCAGGTTCATCAGCAGCGCCTTCTCGACCGCGGCGTCGAAGCGGCGCTGCACCTGCTTCAGCTGCCCGGTGATCAGGGCTTCATCGCGCTGCTGGTACCCCGATTCGCGTTGCGCGTCGGGCTTGACCCGCTCGTGTGCCAGGCGTTGCACGGTGAGGGCGGCGCGCAGCAGCTGGGTCTGGCTGCGGATCATGCCGAGCAGCTGGTCACGGTCCCGCACGGCGGCGGCGCGGTCGAGGATTTGCTGCACTGCGGCAACATCTTTGCGGGTCGCGGCGGCCTGCGGCTGCTTGGCGAGCCAGGCCAGCATGGCGGTCTCGTCGTCGCCGCGGACCCGGCCGGCATCGCTGCGGCGCAGGCCGTCGAGCTCGCCCTGCGCCCGCTTGAGCGTGTTCTTCAGGCTCTGCACCTGCGCGGCGTAGAGCACGCGCGATTCCGGCGCGGTCGCCGTCTTTTCGATCGTGTCGATCATCCCCTGGCTCAGCGCGACGCGCGTCGGCAGCTGCCAGTCGATCTGCTGCACGAACTCGCTGGCCATGCGATGGCGGAAGGTCACGCCCGGGTAGCCCGCGAGCATCGCGAAGTCGCCCTCGCCCACGTTGCGCGTCGACACCTGCAGGTGCGCGGGCGGCGTGTACGGGACGTTGTCCGGGCTGAAGTCGGCGGGCTTGCCGTCGCGCCCGACGTAGGCGCGAAGCACGGTGAAATCGCCTGAATGGCGCGGCCAGACGAAGTTGTCGACCTCGTCGCCGTAGTTGCCGATCTGGTCCGGCGGCGCGTAGACCAGCCGCACGTCGCGCAGCTCGAGCTGGCGGATCAGGTAGAAGTCGGTGCCGTAATACATGTTGGCGACGCTGCAGCGCAGCCCGGCCTCGCGCTCGCACTCGGCGATGGCGGCCTTGGTCGCGGCGTCGACCGCGTCGTAGTAGGCGCGGCCGGACTTGCCCTTCGCGCCCGCGAGGATGCGATCGGTGATGCGATCGAAGCCGGTCGTCACCAGCACGCGGTAGTCCGGCGCGGCCGACAGCTCCTCCGCGCGCGTCTTCGCGACGTAGCCGTTGGCGATGAGGTCGCGGTCCGCGCGGCTGTTGTACTGGATCACCGGGAACGCGACGTGGTGGTTCGTGAGCACCAGGCCGTCCTTCGAGACGAAGGCGCCGGTCGCGCCGCCGACCTTCACCACCGCGCTCAACGGCGGTCGGGTGAGGTCGGCCAGGGCGGCGGGATCGCCCGCGAAGCCGGCGGCCTTGAGCTGGGCGGCGATCTCGGGCAGCTGGGACGGCATCCACATGCCCTCGGACGCGGCAGCGGGGGCGATGGACAGGGCGAGAGCGGTGGCAAGCAGACGGCGGCGCATGGTCGGGCGTTCCCCGGAAGGCGGCCGCCGACGATATACGAGGCCCCGTCGACGGCGCCATGCCGGCGGGGCCTTCAGCCACCGGTCCGTATAATTCGCGTTCCGTCGCGCACCACGCACCGCAGGCCTGCCGCATGTCCGAGACCGTCACCGTTCCCCTGCCCGCGCAGACGATGCGCGCCCTCGTGAAGCGCGAAGCCGCCAAGGGCATCTGGATGGAGGACGTGCCGGTGCCGGTGCCCGGCCCGAACGAAGTCCTGATCAAGCTCGAGAAGACGGCGATCTGCGGCACCGACCTGCACATCTACCTGTGGGACGAGTGGAGCCAGCGCACCATCAAGCCGGGCCTCGTGATCGGCCACGAGTTCGTGGGCCGCATCACCGCGCTCGGTACCGGCGTCACCGGCTATTCGATCGGGCAGCGCGTCTCGGCCGAAGGGCACATCGTCTGCGGGCACTGCCGCAACTGCCGCGCGGGCAAGCAGCACCTGTGCCCGAACACCGTGGGCATCGGCGTGAACCGCAACGGCGCGTTCGCCGAGTACATCGTCATGCCGGCCTCGAACCTGTGGCCGATCCCGGACCAGATCCCGTCCGAGCTCGCCGCGTTCTTCGACCCGTACGGAAACGCCGCGCACTGCGCACTCGAATTCGACGTGGTCGGCGAGGACGTGCTGATCACCGGCGCCGGCCCGATCGGCATCATCGCCGCCGGCATCTGCAAGCACATCGGCGCGCGCAACGTGGTGGTGACGGACGTCAACGACTACCGCCTGAAGCTCGCCGCCGACATGGGTGCGACGCGCGTGGTCAACGTGGCGAACACCTCGCTCAAGGACGTGATGAAGGACCTCCACATGGAGGGCTTCGACGTGGGGCTCGAGATGAGCGGCAACCCGCGCGCGTTCAACGACATGCTCGACTGCATGTACAACGGCGGCAAGATCGCGATGCTCGGCATCATGCCCAAGGGCGCGGGCGCCGACTGGGACAAGATCATCTTCAAGGGCCTCACGCTCCACGGCATCTACGGCCGTCGCATGTACGAGACCTGGTACAAGATGACGCAGCTCGTGCTGTCGGGCTTCCCGCTCGGAAAGGTGCTCACGCACCAGATGCCCATCGACGATTTCCAGAAGGGTTTCGACCTGATGGAAGCCGGCAAGAGCGGCAAGATCGTCCTGAGCTGGAACTAAGGCCTCGACGATGGACGTCGGACTGATCCTCGTTGTGGTGGCGCTCGCGATCGGCGCGTTCGCCCTGCGCAGGGCGAAGACCACGGCCGACGGACTGCGCAGCGCCGGCGACACGGGCGGCTACGACAGCACCGCGCCGATGGGCAGCTACGACGCCTCCTACGCTACGACTGCGGATGACGATCGTGCGTCCGCGTCCGACAACTGCAGCGACGCTGCCGACGCATCGTCATGGGACACCTGCGACAGCAGCGACAGTTCCAGCTCCGACAGTTCCAGCTCCGACTGATCCCATTGCCCGAGGGCAGGACCCGCATGTCACTCACCGAACGATTTGAGACCACCCTCGACGAGATCCGCGACGCGGGCCTGTTCAAGGCCGAGCGCATCATCACCTCGCCGCAGGCCGCCGAGATCCAGCTCGAGGACGGCCGCACCGTCCTCAACTTCTGCGCCAACAACTACCTCGGGCTCGCCGACCATCCGGCGATCATCGCCGAAGCCAAGAAGGCGCTCGACACCCACGGCTTCGGCATGGCGAGCGTGCGCTTCATCTGCGGCACGCAGGACCTCCACAAGCAGCTGGAGAAGACGATTGCCGACTTCTTCGGCACGGAGGACACCATCCTCTACGCCGCCTGCTTCGACGCGAACGGCGGCCTCTTCGAGCCGCTGCTCGACGAGAACGACGCGATCATCTCCGACGCGCTCAACCATGCCTCGATCATCGACGGCGTGCGCCTGTGCAAGGCCAAGCGCTACCGCTACGCCAACTGCGATATGGCCGACCTCGAGAAGCAGTTGCAGCAGGCGAAGGCGGACGGCGCCCGCACGATCATAGTCACGACCGACGGTGTCTTCTCGATGGACGGCTTCATCGCGCCGCTCGACGAGATCACCGCGCTCGCCGAAAAGTACGGCGCCCTCGTGCACATCGACGAATGCCATGCGACGGGTTTCCTCGGCGCGACCGGCCGCGGCTCCGCGGAAGTGAAGGGCGTCATGGAGAAGATCGACATCTTCACCGGCACGCTCGGCAAGGCGATGGGCGGCGCGCTCGGCGGCTTCACGACGGCGAAGCGCGAGGTGATCGAGCTGTTGCGCCAGCGGTCGCGACCGTACCTGTTCTCCAACTCGCTCCCGCCGCACGTCGTGGCGGCGGGCATCAAGGCGTTCGAGATGCTGTCCGAGGCCGGCGACCTGCGCACGCAGCTGCAGGAGAACACGCGCTACTTCCGCGAGCGCATGACGTCGATCGGCTTCGACATCAAGCCCGGCGTGCACCCGATCAGCCCGGTCATGCTCTACGACGCGCCGCTCGCGCAGAAGTTCGCGCAGCGCCTGCTCGAGGAAGGCATCTACGCGATCGGCTTCTTCTTCCCGGTAGTGCCGAAGGGCCAGGCGCGCATCCGCACGCAGATCTCGGCGGCGCACACGCGCGCGCACCTCGACCGCGCGATCGACGCCTTCACCCGCATCGGCCGCGAACTGGGCGTACTCGAGGCCTAATGGCCGGCCGCGCACCGGGCTTCTGCACGGGGGCATCGCGGCGCTCCGGGCGAATGCGGAGGACGATGACGGTGCCCCGTCGCGCGACCGATTCGCCGTGCAGGGCGCCGTCGAGCGTCCGGCGTGATCGTTCGATTGAAGGTCCGCAGCGGGCATCACAGCGTCCGACGGGGCGGATCGTGTCCGCGCGTCGGCATCGCGCTCTACCCGGCCCTTTCGGCGCTCCGGCCGTCTAAGGAGCGCGACGCCGATGCGCCCTGCCCTGCGTCGGCTGTTTCTTCTGGCCGTGAGCACCGACGCAGAGGCGCACTGCGACGGCGACCGCTGGACGACCCGCTGCCTCCACTGCCGTACGCGGTTGCAGGTCCGTACCGACGGCACGCCCGAAGGTTCTGCTTCGCTCGAGCACGTCGTGCCTCGCGCCTGGTTCGGCAAGCGCGCCGCATCCGCGATGACGGCGCGCGTCGCGGATGCGCCGGACGATGCCCGCAACCTCGCGGTCGCCTGCGCGCGCTGCAACCAGGACAAGGGCAAGGGTCCCGATGCACGCGGCCCATCGGACGCCCGGGCCTTCGAGGTCGTCGAAACGCTTCTGGCCCGCCGCCTCGCCCGCTGGCGCGACGCGACGTCGTAGACCACTTCGCGCCGTCCGGATGCCGTGCGGCTCCGGCCTGTCTTGTCTCAGGATGTCGAGAGGCCTGCGATTTCCGACGGCTCGAGCCTCCGCCAGGCGCCCTTCGCCAGCGTGCCCAGGGTCACCGGTCCGATGGCGACGCGCACCAGTCGCAGTACGCCCGTGCCGTGCGCCTCGAGCAACCGGCGGATGTGCCGGTTGCGCCCCTCGTCGAGGACGATCTCCAGCCACGCATTGCGCTGGCCCTGGCGCAGCAGCGTCGCGCTCACCGCGGCGAGGCGTTCGCCTGCGTCATCGATGCCAGAGACGAGCGCCGACACGAGCGCCTCGTCCGGAAGGCGGTCGACCTGCACGTGATAGGTCTTGCGCAGCCCGTGGACGGGGTCGGTGATGGACGCGGCCCACGCCGGATCGTTCGAGAACAGCAGCAGGCCCTCGCTCGCCTTGTCGAGCCGGCCGACGGGTGCGATCCACGACAGGCCGCTGCCGTCGAAACAGCGATAGACGGTGTCGCGGCCGCGCTCGTCGCGCGTCGTCGTCACCAGGCCGCGGGGCTTGTTCAATGCGACGTAGAGCGGCGGCACGGACGCCTCGTCCGCACCCTGGACGTCAACGCGGTCGACCTCCATGCGCACGGGAAATTCGGGATCGCGAACGACGCGGCCGTTGACGGCGACGCGGCCGGCGCGGATCCATTCGGCGGCCTGCGTGCGCGAGCAGAGCCCACGCTTGGACAGCACGCGGGCGAGACCGTGACGCGGCGCGCCGGGCCCGCCTGTCATCCGCGGATTACTTGGCTTCGCCTTCCGCGGGCGGCGGAGGCGCGACCGGGGCCGGTGCCGCGCCCTTCGCCACGCGAACGCCCTTGGCCTTCATCCACGCGTCGAATTCATCGGCGGTCATGCGCTTGCCGTTCTGGTTCATGTCGAACCGCCACGGGGTGTTGTCGAACGCGGTCTGCGGCTTGTACGACGCCGGATCCGCTCCCGGAACGAACTGGCCGGGCTTGGTCGACATCGCCATCGCGCGGCACTTCTCGATGCGCAGGCGAAGCAACACGGAATCGAGCGTCTGCGTCTGGTCGAACGCCTGCGCGAGCACGCCGCTGGGCGCGCCCAGCATCGGCGCCGGCGCGACCAGCTCGGGCGCCAGCGCGGATCCGGCCGCGGGCATCGAGGGCGTGCGCGCGAGCGCGGTGCAGGCATCCTGCGCCCAGGCGATCGGGGCGACGAGCATCAGGGACGACAGGACGAGGCGGCGCATGGCGGACTCCGGCAGCGGGGCGGGCGGCGGCACAGCATACGACGCACGGGTGAAGCAGAGCGTGCGCGGATCGTGATGTCCGGCGGCTGCGACCGGTCGCCTGGACCGCGCCGCACGCGTCTGGATTGGCCAAAAAAGAAGCCCGGCCGAGGCCGGGCTTCCGTTACCGCTGCAGAGGCCTTACTGGCCGTTCTGCACGTTCAGCTCGGTGCGACGGTTACGCTCGCTCTTGCACTCCGGCAGGGTCTGCGGGGTGTTCTCGAGCGGGCGGCTCTCGCCGTAACCGTTCGGGCCGGC
>NZ_BAAGAB020000002.1:0-121307 GCF_047159895.1 Lysobacter xanthus | reverse complement strand
GCCTGCGCATTGTGCAGCGCGTCGAACAGCTCGCCGAAGGGTGCGGCGGTGGCGGGCGCGAACGCGCGGCGGAAACTCGCGACCACCTGCGGTGCGTCGAGCGCGCGCCCGTCGCTCCAGCGCAGCCCCGGTCGCAGCGTGAACGTCCACGTGCGGCCGTCGGCGGAGACGCGCCATCGCTCGGCCATGCCCGGCACCAGCCGGCCGCGCGCGTCCTCGGTCACCAAGCCTTCGTAGAGGTCGCGCAGCACGTTGCCGCAGGCGACTTCCTGGCACTTGTGCGCATCGAGCGTGGACGGCTCCGGGCCGTTGCCGCGCTCCAGCGTCGCCGGCGCCGCCGACGCGAACAGCGGGGCGAGCGCCAGCCCGGCGAACAGGCGCGGCAGGCGGCGGGCGGGGCGGGGCGGCATCGACGCATTCTAGGCGTGCGGGCGGCTGCCTCCATGGGCGCAACGCAGACGCACGGCCGGTGCGACGTCCGCCGTCCTGACGCCGGCTAGACTGGCCGCCCTCCCGCGCCGCGGGACGAGCGAGGTGCGCGTGTCCGGTCCCAGCCACGTCCAGGATGTCGAGGTCGAGTCGCGCGACGCGCTCGTCGAGTTCCTCGCCTCGGGCGTGCGTCCGCGCGAGGACTGGCGCATCGGCACCGAGCACGAGAAGTTCGGCTTCCGCACCGACGACCTGCGCGCACCGACCTTCGACGGCGAGCGCGGCATCGAGGCGTTGCTGAAGGGCCTCGTGCCGTTCGGCTGGACGCCCGTCGAGGAGAAGGGGCGCGTCATCGCCCTGACGCGGGACGACGCATCGGTCTCGCTCGAGCCGGCCGGCCAGCTGGAACTGTCGGGCGCGCCGCTGGAAACGCTGCACGAGACCTGTCGCGAAACCGGCACGCACCTGCGCGAGGTGCGCAGCGTCGCCGAGCCGATGGGCCTGGGCTTCCTCGGCATGGGCTTCCAGCCGAAGTGGCGCCGCGACGAGATGCCGTGGATGCCGAAGGGCCGCTACAGGATCATGCGCGAGTACATGCCGAAGGTCGGCACGCTCGGCCTCGACATGATGACGCGTACCTGCACGGTGCAGGTCAACCTCGATGTCGCGTCCGAGGCGGACATGGTGAAGAAGTTCCGCGTCTCGCTCGCGCTGCAGCCGATCGCCACGGCGCTGTTCGCCGATTCGCCGTTCACCGAAGGCACGCCCAACGGCTTCCTGTCGTACCGCTCGCAGATCTGGACGGATACGGACAACGATCGCACCGGCCTGCTCGACTTCGTGTTCGAGGACGGCTTCGGCTACGAGCGCTACACCGACTACCTGCTCGACGTGCCGATGTACTTCGTCTACCGCGACGGCACCTACATCGATGCGAGCGGCCAGTCGTTCCGCGACTACATGAACGGCCGGCTCCCCGCGCGCCCGGGCTTCCGCCCGACGATGAAGGACTGGGCGGACCACATGACGACGGCCTTCCCGGAAGTGCGGCTCAAGAAATACCTGGAGATGCGTGGCGCGGACTCCGGCCCGTGGAACCGCATCTGCGCGCTGCCCGCGTACTGGGTCGGCCTGCTGTACGACGACGCTGCACTGGACGCGGCGTGGGACCTCGTCAAGGACTTCTCGCTCGAGGAGCGCCATGCGCTGCGCGGCGGCGTGCCGAAACAGGCGCTGAAACTCCCGTTCCGCGGCGGCACCGCGCTCGACCTCGCGCGGGAGTCGCTGAAGATCGCGGCCGCCGGACTGCAGCGTCGTGCACGTCTCAACGACAACGGCGTCGACGAATCGATCTTCCTCGCACCGCTGGTCGACATCGTGGAGAGCGGAACGACGGCGGCCGAGCGCAAGCTCGAGCTCTTCCACGGCGCGTGGAACGGCAGCGTCGAGCCGGTGTTCCGCGAATTCGCGTACTGAGCGACCGGCCGCGCGTGCCGCCTCAGGCGCGCTGCGGCGTGGCAGGCAGCACGACGATCAGCAGCGTGGCGAGCGGCCCGAGCACCAGCGAGCCGACGAACCACAGGAATCCGCTGCGGCCCTTGCCCTGCGCCAGCCCGGCGTTGACCAGCGCGAGCGTGCCCCAGCCGGCGTAGAACGAAGTATCGGACGGATGCATCGGCGTCTCCGGTCGGTTCCGCTCAGTCTGCCGCAGCGCGCGGCAGCAGCGCACGTGCGAGCGCGAGGCCGAGCAGTGCACCCGAGACCTGCGCCAGCACGAAGCCCGGCACGTCGTCCGGGCGGATGCCCGCAAACGTGCGCGTGATCGAACGCGCGAGGGTCACCGCCGGGTTCGCGAACGACGTGCTCGCGGTGAACCAGTAGGCCGCGAAGATGTAGGCCGCGACGAGCGCCGGCACCGAAGCCGCGCGATGACGCACGCCCAGCAGGATCGTGAGCACGAGGCCCGCGGTCGCGACGCCCTCGCTGAGCCACTGCGCCCCACCCGCGCGCGCGTGGTCGCCCCACTGCACGACGTCGAGCCCGAACATGAGGTGCGCGAGCACGACCCCGGCCACGGCGCCGGCGACCTGCGCGATCACGTAGCCCGCGAAGTCGAGGCCGCGCAGCTCGCGCCGCAGCCACGCCACCATCGATACCGCGGGATTGAAATGCGCGCCCGACACCGGGCCGAGCAGCGCGATGAGCACGTACAGCATCCCAGCCGTCGCGCCCGCATTGGCGAGCAGCGCCACGCCGCGGTTGCCGTCCGACAGGTCCATGCCCATCGTCCCGGAGCCCACGACGGTCGCGAGCAGCAACAGGCTGCCGAGGAACTCGGCCAGCAGGCGGCGCGGCAGCGTCACGGCGCGGCCAGCAGGGCCTGGACCCGCGCCTCGATGTCGTCGCGCACCGCCCGGTAGCCGTCGTCGTCCATGTCGCGCGGGTCCGGCAGTGCCCAGTCCTCGCGACGCTTCGCCGGTACCCACGGGCAGTCGTCCCCGCAGCCCATGGTCACGACCACGTCGAATTCCCCGGTGACCTCGTCGAGCGATTTCGAGGCATGCGTCGTCAGGTCGTAGCCGCGCTCGGCCATGAAACGCACGGCCTTTGGGTTGATCCGGCCGGACGGCCGCGAGCCGGCGCTCGATGCCTCGACGTCGCCGCCGCCGTGCATGCGCGCGAAGGCTTCGGCCATCTGGCTGCGATTGGAGTTCTCGACGCAGACGAACAGGAGGCGGCGCATGCGATCGCTCATGGGGGCGGCGCGCGATTGTAGCGGCGCGCCGCCACCGGCTCCGCGGATCAGGGCCAATCGTTGGCCGGGCCCCGGGTCGCGTCCTCGCGCATCCGCACCACGCAGAAGCGCTGCCCGGTGGGCGCTTCCATCACCCACCAGCGCTTCACGAAGGCGATCTTCCGGGCGCCGAGGGCTTCCAGCCGCGCGGCCTCCGCATCCACGTCGTCGGCCTCGATGTCGAGGTGGACACGGGAGTGGTGCTCGACCTTCTGCACCTCGATATGCAGGCCGCCGGGCGTGTCGCCGAACTGCTGGTAGGTGCCGGGCGTGTCGCCGGCGTCGGCGTCCCCGACGGGCAGGCCGAGCGCGCCGCTCCAGAACCGCGCGGCGCTGTCGAGGTCGGGCGAATTGCAGTCGATGATGAAACCGGCGAGGCGGCTGCGGTGCGCCATGGTGTCGGGTCCGTTCCGAAACCGTCGAGCCTACCGGAGCGCGGATCGGGCTCGGCACCGGTCGTCCGCGCGTCGCCGCGCACGGCCGTGGATCCCCGAATCCCGTGCGTCAAACGAAGACGGGCGCCCGGAGGCGCCCGTCGGGATCGTCGCCTCGGCGATTACTGCGGCGCGGACAGGTCGTCCAGCAGCGCCTTGAGGAAGCGCGCCGCCTCGCCGCCGGTGCAGGCGCGGTGATCGAAGGTGAGCGAGATCGGCATGCGGCGATGCACCTCGATGCCGCCCATCACCGCGACGACGTCGTGGCAGAGCTTGCCGGCGCCGACGATCGCCACGCACGGCGGCACGACGACCGGCGTCGCATAGCGGCCGGCGAACATGCCGAAGTTCGACAGCGAGATCGTGTAGCCCGAGAGTTCGCTCGGCGGGATCGATCGATCGCCCACCTGCGCGCGCAGGCGCTGGATCGCGGTGCGGATGCCGCCGCCGTCGAGCATGTCCGCATTGCGCAGCGCGGGCACGAACAGGCCGTCGTCGGTGTCGACCGCGATGCCGATGTCGACGTGCGGATGCAGCGTGCGTGTGAGGCTCTCGCCGTCGAACCAGGCATTGAGCGCGGGCACCGCCTTGCACGCGGCGACGATCGAGCGCACGAGGCGTGCGGTGATGTCCTGCTTGCCGATCCAGGCATGCAGGTCGGCGTCGTCGACGAGCGTGGTCGGGACGACCTTCGCATGCGCATCGGCCATGACGCGCGCCATGTTGCGGCGAACGCCCTTGAGCTGCTCGGGCTGACCCGTCGCCGCGACGCCCGGCGGCTGCGTACGCATCGGCTTGCCGGACTGCGACATCGTGCTGCGCTGCGCCTGCTGTGGCGCGGCCGCCTGCGGTTGCGGGGCGACCATCGCCGCGCGATCGGCCGCACGCGGCGCGCCGCCGCCCTGGCCGGCGCGCGCGGAGCCGTCGGCCGCCGCACGCTTCACGTCGTCCATCGTCACCACGCCTTCGACCCCGCTCGGCCGCACGCGCGATAGGTCGACGCCGAGCTTGCGCGCCAGCGCGCGCACGGCCGGCATCGCCTTGACGCCGCCGACCGCCACCGCGGCCTCGCTGCGCACCGCGTCGGAGGACTGCATGGCGCCGACCACCGTGCCGGCATCGGCACGCTCGTTGCCGGGCTCGCCCTTCGGCGCCGGCTTCGCATCGTCGCGCAGCACGCCGCCCTCGTCGGAGGCGATGACCTTGTGGCCCGGACCGGGTGCGTTGGACGCGGTGCCCGCGCCGCCGTGCGTCTCGGCGGCGGCATGGCCGCCGCCGTGGTGGTGGCCGGTGTCCTGGCCTTCGGCACGTTGCGGCATCGAGGGATCGACCTCGAACACCGCGAGCATCGTGCCGGTCACGACCACGTCGCCGGCGCCGCCGGAGAGCTTCAGCACCTTGCCGGAGACCGGCGAGGGCACGTCGACGACGGCCTTGGCCGTTTCCATCGAGACGAGGTTGTCGTCGAGGCGGATCACGTCGCCTTCCTTGACGTACCACTCGACGATGGTCGCGTCCGGCAGGCCTTCGCCGAGGTCGGGCAGCAGGAAAGTCTTGGTCTGGCTCATTCGTTCGTCCTGGAAGTCGGTCAGCCGGCCGCCATCGCGCGCCTGGCGGCGGCGACGATGCGGTCCACGCTCGGGAGGTACTTCATCTCGAGGCGGAACAGCGGGATGTGCGTGTCGTAGCCGGTGACGCGCTCGACGGGCGCGAGCAGGTCGAACATCGACTCCTCGGCGAGGCGCGCGGCGATCTCGGCACCGAAGCCCGCGGTTTTCGGGGCTTCGTGCACGATCACGCAGCGGCCGGTCTTGGCGACGGACTCGGCGATCGTCGCGAAGTCGAGCGGGCGCAGCGTGGCGACGTCGATGACCTCGCAGCTGATGCCTTCGCCCGCGAGCTTCTCGGCGGCCTCGAGCGTTTCCTTGACCTGCGCGCCCCACGTGACGAGCGTCATGTCGGTGCCGTCGCGCAGCACGTAGCAGACGTCGAGCGGCAGGGCCTCGCCGTCGTCGGCGACCACTTCCTTGTACTGGCGGTAGATGCGCTTGGGCTCGAAGAAGATGACCGGATCCGGGTCGCGGATCGCCGACAGCAGCATGCCGTAAGCGCGCTGCGGCGACGACGGCATCACCACGCGCAGGCCCGGCACGTTGGTGAAGATCGCCTCGTTGGCCTCCGAGTGGTGCTCCGGCGCGCGGATGCCACCGCCCCACGGCACGCGCAGCACCATCGGGCACGTCAGGCGGCCGCGCGTGCGGTAGCGCATGCGCGCGGCGTGGCAGACGAGGAAGTCGACCATCGGGTACATGAAGCCGTCGAACTGCGCCTCGGCCACCGGGCGCATGCCCTGCGAGGCCATGCCGACGGTGAGGCCGGCGATCGTCGTCTCGTCGAGCGGCGTATCGATCACGCGCTGCGAACCGAATTGCGCATGCAGGCCGGCGGTGGCGCGGAACACGCCGCCGTTGACGCCGACGTCCTCGCCGAGCACGACGACCGACGGGTCGTTGCGCATCTCGTAGGCGAGCGCCTGGGTGATCGCCTCGATGAGGGTGATCGCGTTGGAATCGGGCTTGACCTGCGCGTTCATCGACGGCCCTCCTGCGCGATGGCGAAGTCGCGTTGCGCGCGGAGGTCCTCCGGCAGTTCGGCGTAGAGGTAGTCGAACATCGCTTCCACCGGCTGCACCGGCGTCTCGAGGTAGGCGTTGATCTCGGTGTCGACCACCGGGCCGCATTCCTCGATCCAGGCCTTTTCCTGCGCGTCGCTCCAGACGCCCTGGTCGACCAGATACTTGCGCAGGCGGATGAACGGCTCGCGCGTCCAGGCGTCCTTCACTTCCTGCTCGCCGCGGTAGCGGCGCGCGTCATCCGCGGTGGTGTGGTCGTGCAGGCGATAGGTCATGAACTCGATGACGCTGCCGCCCTGGCCGCTGCGCGCGCGTTCGGTGGCGCGCCGCATCGCTTCGAGCACGGCGATCAGGTCGTTGCCGTCGACCTGCAGGCAGTACAGGCCGCCGGCGAGGCCCTTCTGGGCGAGGGTGGCGGCGCCGGTCTGCGCGCCGCGCGGCACCGAGATCGCCCAGCCATTGTTGATCACGCACAGCACGAGCGGTGAGGTGAACGCGCCGGACGCATTGAGGCCGGCGTAGAAGTCGGTTTTCGAGGAGCCGCCGTCGCCGCAGCAGGCCACGGCCACCCGCGGCTCGCCGCGCAGCTTGAAGGCGAGCGCGGCGCCCGACGCCATCAGGCACTGCGTCGAGATCGGCACGCACCACGGGTAGTCGTGCTTCGCGCCGGAGAAGTCGTTGCCGCGCTCGTCGCCGCCCCAGTACATCAGGACCTCGCGCGGCTTCACGCCGCGCATGAACTGCGCGCCGTACTCGCGGTAGCTCGGCGCGAACACATCCTCGGGACGCATCGAGGCGCCGATGCCGACGTGGGTGGCCTCGTGGCCGAGGCAGGCGGCGTAGGTGCCCAGCTTGCCGGTGCGCTGCAGCGCGATCGCCTTCGTGTCGAAGGTGCGCACGAACAGCATCTGCTTGAACAGCGGCAGCAACGCGGAGGCGTCGCGGAAGGCTTCGGGGATCTCGGCGACGGGCGTGCCGTCCGGGCCGAGGTACTGCAGGTATTCGATCTCGAAACTCGCGGCGAGCGTCATCCGTGGGTCCGGTGCGTCGGAAAACCCCGGATTCTACCGGCGCGGGTGTTAAGCGGCATTGCGCGCTGCGGCATCGCGCAAAGAAAAAGGCGCGGCCGGAGCCGCGCCTTCCCGAGATCGCCCCGCCGTGGCCTCAGCGCACGGGGCCCATGATCCGCGCGGTGAGCACGGCGCGGTCGTTGTCCGCGCGCGGATCGAGCGTCGCCGCCTCCACGCGCGCGTCGATCACCAGCGTGTCGGCCGTGCGCTGCAGCACCGGGCCAAGCCGCAGCGCGAGCACGGCCGCCGGGCCCCGCGCGAGCAGTGCCGCGTCGCAGGTGATGCGGAAGCCCGGTCCGATGGCGACGATCGAGCACGTCCAGCCGGCCGGCGGGGTCATCGCCACCGCGGCGGGCGGCAGGTTGCCGGTGACGAGCAGCCGCGGCGCGATCGCCGTGTCCGCGCCGTAGTTGGTGACGCCGATGCTGGCGGTCTGCCGGAGCGTGGTGAAAAGGACCGGCACGCCGCCGGCCGTGACGCCGAGGTCGGCGGACGCGGTGATCGCGATCTGGGCACTCCCCGCATCGTCGGACGGATCCGGGTCGAACGAGGTCCCCGAGGCGGCCGCGACCAGCACGAGCGGGCGTCCGCGCAGCCCGGATGACGCGTCCGTCGTGAGGGTGAATACGGCCTCGGCGCCGGCCGCCAGGGCGTCGGCCGTGCACGTCGCCGTGGTGCGGCCGGCCGCGACGGCGTTGGGTGTGCATGTCCAGCCGGCCGGCGCGGCGATCGCGAGGCCGGGCAGCTCCGCGTCCAGGTCGAAGCCGATGCCGGGGCGGTCGGCCTGGTCGGGACCGGCGTCGCGCAGGCGCACGTCGAAGCGCAGCGGCTGCCCGCCCACCACGGGCGCGGCCTGCGCCGAAACTTCGAGATCCGCGATGCGTCGCGGAACGAAATAGGCGATCACCGGATCGTGGTCCGCGAGACGCGATGGCGACGAGGCGTCGTTGCGGTTCGTCTCGGGGAAGTCCGCATTGATGCGCGCGTGGTCGGCCTTGATCACGCGGGTCGCCACCACCATCGCCTCGTTGACGAGCACGTGGTCCAGCGTCTGCGCATTGCCGTCGAAGGTGAACGAGTAGCGCTCGTCACGCGGCTCCGTCGTCGTCAGGTTGACGAAGTTCGGCTCGACGAGGTCGGCACCGTCGCCGGCCACGGCCGTCTCGGCATCGGCCGCCGGCGCACCCGTGACGGTGCCCATGATGTGCGCGAGGCCGTCGTTGAACTCGAAGGCGTTGAAGTCGCCCAGCACCACCATGCGTGTGTCGGGGGCGCTCTTCTGGCGGGCGTCGAGGAAGGCCGCGAGGAACTCGGCCTGGCGCTGGCGTTTGGCGCGGATGCGATCGCCTGCCGCGTCGGCGGTCTCAGCGCCATTGAGCGATCGCTGGTGCACCGCGACGACCTCCACCGGGAACGCGCGGCCGTCGGCGTAGCGCACGACGGCACGCAGCAGCAGCGGCGGGCGGTCGTTGAGCAGCTGCGTCTGGCCATCCGGCGACAGCCACGTCGTGTCCTTGCCGACCTGCTGCACGTCGACGACCTCGACGCGCGGCGTGCCCGGCGCGACCGGCGCCGTCTTGACGAGGAAGCCGACGTCGATGCCGCCGACGTCGTTGCCCTCCACGAGGTAGGGCACGTACTGAGGGTTCGCCGCGCCCGCGGCGGTCGCGTCGGCGTTGACGCGGTCCGCGACGCGCTGCAGAACCGACAGGTTCTCCATCTCCACGACGGCCAGGATGTCGGGCGTGCGCAGGAAATCGCGTACGCCGAGCGAGGCCTTCGACAGCCGGCGCTCCACTGCGGCGGCGGTGAGGCGAACGTCGCTGACGCCCGGGTCGTCGACCTCGTCGTAGAAGCGTTCCATGTTGTAGCCGGCCACCGAGAAGGCACCCGCCGGCGCTGCCTGCGCGGCGCGCGGCGCGGCGCCCGGCGTCACCGCGCCCATCGAGTCGGGCAGGATCTGATAGCGGCCGAACGCGAAGGTGAGCGGGCCGGTCATATCGGCGATGCGAGCGCCGCTGGCGACGTCGATCGCGGGCGTGTTGACCAGGCCGTCGCTGTCCACGGAGAACACCTCCGGATTGGAGTCCCAGCGTGGGATCGGCGGCACGGTGCCGGCCGGCGGCGCGTCGGGCGCCTGGATGCCCGGTTCGCGGAACGGCCGCGCGACGCCGTAGACGGTGCCGAAGAACTGGCCATTGGTGGACGACGTCGCGGACGATTCGGTCTTGAAGCCGTCGCTCGGGGCCGTCGCGACGAAGTCGGGCACGCGCACGCGCATGCCTTCGAGCCGTTCGAGCTGGTCGAGCGCGCCGGCCGGCGACGGGAACGACGGCGTGAGGTCGACCGGCGCCGGCAGCGGATAGGTGACGCCGTCCACCGCGAGGATCGACGTGGCGTTGACCAGTTCGGTCAGCGGCGCCTGGCCGGGATCGGTGGACGGCACATACTCCTGGACTGTCGCCTCGACCGTCAGCCAGCGTCCGGGCTGCGCGATCGCTGGCGGCGCCGCGTTGAGGAAAACGTACGCGCCTTCCGACGTTGTCGGGTCGGCGTCGGCGTCGACGTCGCGGCTCTGCAGGAAGAAACCGCGCGAGGTCCGGCCGGTGACGATGCCGCGCACGGCGACCACCTGGCCGGCATATGGCGACACGGCGCCCGCGCCCTGCACCTGGCCGATCGGCAGGACCACGAAGTCGTCGTTGACGATCGTGCCGGCGCCCTGGCCGTCGATGACGGTCGCGCCGGTGACGTTCACGACGTTGACGAAGAACGTTTCGTTCGGCTCGCTTCGCGTATCGCCGCTGATGGCGACCTGCACGTCGACACGGTCGGCGCCGGCCGGGATCACGAGGCTGCCGCCCGTGGCGAGGTAATCGCCGTCGGCGACCGTCGCCGTGCCGTCCGCGGTCGACCAGTCGAAGGCCACGCCGCCCGCGCCAGCCGGCGCGGTCAACGCGATCGTGAACGTGGCGAGCGTCGTGCCGGCATCGCCCTCGGTCGCGCTCGCATCGGTGATCGACAGGCTCGGCATGACCGGGCCGGTGCACGAGCTGATCGGGCTCGCGCTCGAGCGCGGCAGCGCCGGTGCTGCGGAGAAGTCCGTGCTGTTGGCGTCGGTGTCGACGCAGTCGTCGACGCGCTTGACGGCCTGCGCGTTACTGGCCGGACTCGGTGCGGCGCCGGCGCCTTCGAAGCAGGTCGTTGTACCGAACCCCACCAGGTCGGCGCGGCCCGCGGGGCACGCGCCCGACAGTGGCGCCGTCGAGTTGACGAGCGCGACCTTGCCCGACGTGCCGGACATGTTGATCGAGCCGGCGACGTCGAAGACGGCGACCGGGGCGCCGACATTGGTCGCCGTATTGTCGAACTGGCGCACCAGCAGGTAGCCGCCCGCGGGGATCGTGCCGCTCAGCGGTGTGACCTGCCACGACGTGCCCGAGGCCGAGGCGTACTGCACCGACCAGCCGGCGACGCTCTGCGGCGACGACGTGACGTTGTGCAGTTCGATGTAGTCCGCGCGATAGGCGGCGTTCGAATTGCCGCCGCCGCCGTAGACCTGGCTGATGACGACCTGGGCCTGCGCGCTTCCGGCCACCAGGGCCAAGAGGCCCAGGCCGAACGCCGCGAGGCGTCGACGACTGCGATGCATGCTGTCTCCCCACAGTGGTGGAGGCCGCGTCCCCCGGGTCCGCCGCGGGCCTCTCCCATGGCGGGGGCGACGCGCGGTCGCCGGGGCCTCCTGCCCATGCGGCGGGCCCGTCCGGGGCCCGTTCCCGGCCAGAGCCGGGCGAAGCGGCCGGAATTGTGCCCCGATTCCGTTGCGAAAGTGTGACGCCTGTCGGGGCCGCTCCGCGCATCGGCTACGCTTCCGCACCGGCTACGAGGTCCGAGATGAGCGTCCACAACAACGAGCGCCCGCTGGAGAGCGGGGTCCACACCGACCTCGAGGGTCGCCTGACCTACGGCGGCTACCTGCGGCTCGACCGCCTGCTGTCGGCCCAGGAACCGCTGTCGGACCCGCCCCAGCACGACGAACTGCTCTTCATCACCCAGCACCAGGTCAGCGAGCTGTGGATGAAGCTCATGATCCACGAGCTGCGTGCGGCGGTCGGCTTCCTGCGTGCGGACGACGTCGGCGCCTGCCAGAAGGTCTTCGCGCGGGTGAAGGCGATCCTCCGCCAGCTCACCGAGATGTGGACGGTGCTGGAAACTCTCACGCCGGCGGACTACATGAAGTTCCGCGACATCCTCGGGCCGTCCTCGGGCTTCCAGTCGCTGCAGTACCGCGCGATCGAGTTCCTGCTGGGCAACAAGAACGCCGCGATGCTGAAGGTCTTCGCGCACGACGCCGAAGCGCACGCGATGCTCGACGCCGCCCTGCATTCGCCGAGCCTCTACGACGAGGCGTTGCGCTTCCTGGCGCGCCACGGGCATCCGGTGCCGGCGCGCAACCTCGAGCGGGACTGGGCCGTCACCCACGTGGCCGATCCCGACCTGCTGCCCGTGATCGAGCGCATCTACGAGGATCCGTCCACGCACTGGGCGGCCTACCAGCTCTGCGAGGACCTCGTGGATCTCGAAACGCAGTTCCAGCTCTGGCGCTTCCGCCATATGCGCACCGTCATGCGGATCATCGGCTTCAAGCGCGGCACCGGCGGCTCGTCCGGCGTGGGCTTCCTCAAGCAGGCGCTCGAGCTGACATTCTTCCCGGAGCTGTTCGAGGTACGCACGCGCATCGGCGTCGACCTGGCGCCGTGAGGCGCTCCATCACGGGCAGCCGACCCGCGGCTGCTAAACACTGCTGCAGTGCAGCACCGTCGCCGGTTTGACGCCCCGCTCGGCGTTCGGACATTCTCGGCCGGTTGCATGCTTCCGCAGCCCCCGATGCGGCGCCATCCCATCTCGTTTCAAGGAATCACCGAATGAGTGCGCAAGTTCCCGACGCCGCCGAACCGATGGGCCCGCCGCTGCACGCGGCGGGCGGCCCCCCGACCGATCCGCCCGAGTTCCCGCAGGTGATGGGCCAGCCCCGTCCGCTGTGGATGCTCTTCATGACCGAGTTCTGGGAGCGGTTCGCGTTCTACGGGATGCGCTGGGCGCTCACGCTCTACATCGTGGCGCAGTTCTTCGACGGCAACCCCGCGGGCGAAGCCCCGGCGGGCCGCCTGTACGGCGCCTACCTCGCGCTGGTCTACGCCGGTGCGATCTTCGGCGGTCTGGTCGCCGACAAGCTGATCGGCTACCAGCGCTCGATCCTGCTGGGTGCCGTGATCATGGCCGCCGGCCTCTTCATGGTGGCGCTGCCCAACGAGACCATCTTCAAGTTCGGCCTCGCGACGATCATCGTCGGCAACGGCCTGTTCAAGCCGATCATCTCGACCCTCGTCGGCAAGCTCTACAGCGCGGGCGACGAGCGCCGCGATTCGGGCTTCACCATCTTCTACATGGGCATCAATGCTGGTGCGTTCATCGCGCCGATCCTGACCGGCATCCTCGCCGACAAGATCTTCGGCACGCCGGACATGCCGGCCTACCGCGTGGTCTTCATCACCGCCGGCATCGGCATGCTGATCAGCCTCGTGTGGTTCTGGTTCGGCCGCCACCAGCTGCGCGGCGTGGGCCTGCCGACGGCGGGCAACGAGGGCATGGGCAAGGTGCTGATGGTCGCGATCGGCGCGCTCGTCGCGATCCCGGTCCTGTATTTCCTCCTCACCATCCCGGCCAAGACGCTGCAGTGGTACGTCCTGATGCCGATGTTCGTCGCGCTCTGCGGCCTGCTGATGGTGGAAGGCATCAAGAACGGCGGCGTCGCGCGCAACAAGGTGATCGCGATGCTGATCATCTTCCTGTTCAACATCGTCTTCTGGATGTTCTTCGAACAGGCCGGTTCGAGCTTCAACTTCCTCGCCGACAAGATCGTCGACCGCCAGTTCGGCAGCTGGGAATTCCCGGTGGGCTGGTTCCAGTCGGTGAACTCGATCGCGATCATCACGCTCGCCCCGATCATCGCCTGGATCTGGATTCGCCTAGGCCGCGCCAACCCGTCGATTCCGCGCAAGTTCGGCCTCGGCATCCTGTTCAACGGCCTGGCCTTCCTGCTGCTGATGTTCGCGCTGTCCTCGCTGGTCGACCCGGCGACGATGAAGATCCCGTTCTGGACGCTGTTCTCGGTCTACGTGATCCAGTCGATCGGCGAGCTCTGCCTGTCCCCGATCGGCCTGTCGATGGTGACCAAGCTGGCCCCGCTGCGCCTCGTCGGCTTCGGCATGGGCGGCTGGTTCCTCTCCACCGGCATCGGCAACAACCTGTCGGGCCTGTTCGCCGCCGAGGCGAGCGGCGAGGGCGGCATGACCACGGCGTCGGCGCTGTCGGCCTACACCCAGGGCTTCTGGATCCTGATGGCCTGCGGCGTGCTGCTGTTCCTGATCGCGCCGCTCGTGCAGAAGCTGATGGCCGGCGTGAAGTAAGTCGCTTCGGCGAGATGAAAAAGGCGGCCTCCGGGCCGCTTTTTTCTTTGAGGTTACCGCGCGCCGAGGTCGGCTTCCGCCTGCAGTTCCAGTTCGTCGAGCCGGTCGAGCAGCCGGAACAGCACGTCGCGCTCGGCGGCCGGAATACCGTCCAGCAGGCGGCGCTCGAAGGCCAGCGCGAGCGGTGCGATCTCCGCGTGCACCGCGCGTCCTGCTTCCGACAGCCGCAGCACCGAGCGGCGGCGGTCGTCGCCGTGCGTCTCGCGTTCCACGCGGCCGGATTCGGCCAGGCTCGCCACGGCGCGGCTCACCGCCACCTTGTCCATCGCGGTTCGCTGGGCGACTTCGCCGGCGGAGAGATCGGGATAACGGCCGAGCACCGCCATCACCCGCCACTCGGTGACGCCCAGGCCGAAGCGCTCGGAATACATGCGCGCGATCGCACCGCTCACCCGGTTGCTCAGCACCGACAGCCGGTAGGGCAGGAAATGCTCGAGGTCGAGGGTCGCGGCGTCACGGTCGGGGCTCATGCTGCGTCGCGCCTTGCAAGTAGTTTCATCTGAAACTATAAAGCCTTGGCCATGCGCCGCAAGTCCGGCGCCTCCCGATCGACTTCCGCGAGAACCCCCATGAGCGCCCAGCCCAACCTCGGCATGCAGGTCACCACGTTCGATAACCCGATGGGCATCAACGGCTTCGAGTTCGTCGAATTCGCCGCCCCGGAAGGCCAGGGGGGCGCGATGCGCGACTACCTCGAGCGCCTCGGCTTCACCGCCGTCGCCAAGCACCGCGACCGCGCGATCACCCTGTTCCGCCAGGGCGGGATCACGTTCCTGCTCAACGAGCAGCCCGACTCCTTCGCATCGAAGTTCGCCGCCGAGCACGGACCGTCGGCCTGCGGCTTCGCCATCCGCTTCCAGAAGCCCACCACCGAAGTCCTCGCGCACGCCACCGCGCACGGCGGCGAGGAAGTGGACTTCGACGGCGCCGTGCGCGCGCTGAAGATCAAGGGCATCGGCGACTGCATGCTCTACCTGGTCGACGACGGCGTGGATCCGTACGGCGACTACGTCTTCGACGAAGGCGTGGAGCGCAACCCGAAGGGTTTCGGCCTCACCTTCATCGACCACCTGACGCACAACCTGTTCCTCGGGAACATGCAGAAGTGGTCCGACTACTACGAGCGCCTGTTCAACTTCCGCGAGATCCGCTACTTCGACATCAAGGGCGCCAAGACCGGCCTGCTGTCCAAGGCGATGACCGCGCCCGACGGCATCGTGCGCATTCCGCTCAACGAATCGTCCGACGAGCGCAGCCAGATCAACGAGTACCTGCGCGCCTACAACGGCGAGGGCATCCAGCACATCGCGCTGTTCACCGACGACATCTATTCGACCGTCGAGGCCATGCGCGAGAAGGGCATCCTGTTCCTCGACACGCCGGACACCTACTTCGACGTCATCGACCATCGCGTGCCGAACCACGGCGAGGACGTCGAGCGCCTGCGCCGCAACGCGATCCTGATCGACGCCGACCTCGAGACGAAGGAACGCAAGCTGCTGCAGATCTTCACCCAGAACGCGTTCGGCCCGATCTTCTTCGAGATCATCCAGCGCAAGGGCAACGAGGGCTTCGGCGAAGGCAACTTCCAGGCGCTGTTCGAATCGATCGAGCGCGACCAAATCAAACGTGGTGTCCTCTGACGCCGACGCAGCCTCTCGAAGCGATTCGAATCGTGCGCCCTCGGCTGCACGAGCAGTGAACTGCTAATGGATCAACACATCGACATGACGATTGAATCCACCGGCTACCAGTCCGGCTTCGGCAACGAATTCGCCACCGAGGCGCTCGCGGGCACGCTGCCGGAGGGCCGCAACTCGCCGCAGCGCGCTCCGCACGGCCTGTATGCCGAACAGATCTCCGGCACTGCCTTCACGGCGCCGCGCCACCAGAACCGGCGCAGCTGGTTCTACCGCATCCGGCCCGCCGCCATGCACGGCCCGTTCGAGCGCTACGAAGGTCGGGCCGCATCGACGCTCCACAACGACTTCGACACCGGCCCGGTCAGCCCCGACCAGATGCGCTGGAACCCGCTGCCGATGCCGGGCGCCGAGGCGGCGGTCGATTTCCTGGACAGCCTGTTCACCATGGCGGGTAATGGCAGCGCGGCATCGCAGTCCGGCGTCGGCGTGCACCTGTACGCCTGCAACCGCGACATGCAGGGCCGCTGGTTCTACGACGCCGACGGCGAACTGCTGATCGTGCCGCAGCAGGGGCGCCTGCACATCGAGACCGAATGCGGCGTGCTCGATGTCGAGCCGCAGGAGATCGCGATCATCCCGCGCGGCATCCGCTTCGCGGTGTCGCTGCCCGATGGCGCCGCGCGCGGCTACGTCTGCGAGAACTTCGGCGCCTTCCTGCGCCTGCCCGACCTCGGCCCGATCGGCAGCAACGGCCTCGCGAACCCGCGCGACTTCCTCACGCCGAACGCCGCGTTCGAGGATGTCGAAGGCGACTTCGAACTCGTCGCCAAGTTCCAGGGCGTTCTTTGGCGCGCGTCGATCGGTCATTCGCCGATCGACGTGGTCGGCTGGCACGGCAGCCACGCACCGTGCAAGTACGACCTGCGTCGCTTCAATACCATCGGCTCGATCAGCTACGACCATCCCGACCCGTCGATCTTCCTCGTGCTGACCAGCCCGAGCGATTCGCCCGGCGTCGGCAACATGGACCTCGCGATCTTCCCGCCGCGCTGGCTCGTCGCCCAGGACACGTTCCGCCCGCCGTGGTTCCACCGCAACATCGCGAGCGAGTTCATGGGCCTGATCCACGGCGTGTACGACGCCAAGGCCGAAGGCTTCGCGCCCGGCGGCTGCTCGCTGCACAACTGCATGACCGGCCACGGCCCGGACGCGGCGACGTTCGAGAAGGCGTCGGCCGCGGACCTGTCAAAGCCGGACGTCATCACGGACACGATGGCCTTCATGTTCGAGACGCGGATGGTGATCCGCCCGACGCAGCAGGCGATCGATGCCGCGCACCGCCAGCGCGACTACCAGGCCTGCTGGGCCGGGCTGCGGAAGCACTTCGTCGCGCGCTGACGCTTCGCGACGGGTTCACGGCCGCCGGCTAGGCTGCCGTGGCCCTTCCGCGGAGCCGCACATGAAGCCGATCGCCCTGTTGACCGTCCTCGTCGCCGTGACCGCGTGCGCCCGTCCCGAGGCCGCGTCCGATGCGCCGACGGCCTCCGGTGCCGACGCGGCGGCAAGCACGCCGGCGACGCCCGCACCCACCGCCGCGCCGGCCACGGACGCCGCGCCGTCCGCGACCCCGTCGACCGCTGGCGAGCCGCGCGGCATCGCGGTCGGCGAGCCGCACCCGTCCGGTAACGCACCGATCGACGCGGGCCCCGCGCGCTTCGACGGCTACGGCGACCTGCGCCTGGGCATGAGCGAGGCCGAAGCGCGCGCCGCGTGGAAGGGCACGCTGCAGGGCGATCCGATCAAGCCCGACAACTGCGCCTACCTGCGTCCGGCGGGCACCGCCGCGGGTCCGTACCTGATGTTCGAGAAAGGCCGGTTCGTGCGCTACGACGTGCGCAGCACCAACACCGATGCCCCGGGCGGCGGCCGCGTCGGCCTCGCCGCGGACGACATCCGGCGCCTGTACGCCGGTCGGGTCAAGGAGTCGCCGCACGAATACGTCGCGGGCGGCAAGAACCTGCGCATCGTCGACACCGCCGCCAGCGACCGCGCGCTGCTGTTCGAGGTGGACGAGCACGGCCGTGTGACAGCATGGCGCGTCGGCCGCGCCCCGCAGGTCGACTACAGCGAAGGCTGCTCCTAGGAGAACGCCATGGCATCGTCGATCGGCTGGTTCCTGCTCGCCCTGCTCCTGCTCGCGCTGGGCGGTGATTCCGTGGTCAAGGGCGCAGCGGGCCTCGCGCGCCGGTTCGGCTGGCCGCCGTATGCGGTCGGCCTCGTGCTGGTGTCGATCGCCACGTCGATCCCCGAGCTCGTCGTCAACTTCCACGCGGTCGCCGTCGGCCAGGCGCCGCTCGCGCTCGGCAACGCGGTGGGCAGCAACGTCGTCAACGTCGGCATGACGCTCGCGTTCGCCGCCATCGCGGCACCGCTCGTCGTGCGCTGGCGCTCGCTCGGCCATCTGCTGCTGGTGCTGCTGGCCGCGACCGCGCTTGTCTGGGCGATGTCGATCGACGGCCGGCTGTCGATGCTCGACGGCGCGATCCTCGTGCTCGCCTTCGTCGCCGTGATCGCCTTCAAGATCCTGCGCGGTCGTGACGAATCCGCCGAGGTGTGCGCCGAGATCGAAGGCTTCACGCAGACCAGTGACCTGCTCGCGCAGAACGTCGTGCGCATCGTGCTCGCCGCGCTGCTGCTCGGCTACGGCGCGTGGCTGCTGGTGCGCCACGCGCCCGCGGTCGGGCAGATGATGGGTCTGCGCCCGCTGCTCACCGGCCTGCTCCCGGTCGCGATCGCCACCGCGCTTCCCGAGATGGTCGCCGCCGTCGGTGCCGCGCGGCGCGGGCAGGGCGACCTCGTCGCCGGGCACGTGATCGGCTCGAGCCTCGTCAACATGCTGCTGGTGCTCGGCGGCATGGCGCTCGTGGGGCAGGGCCTTGCGATCCCCGGCTCCTTCGTGCGCTACGAGCTGCCGGCCGCGTTCGCCTTCGCGGTGATGCTGCTGCCGATCCTGCGCGGCGACATGCGCGTCTCGCGGGGCGAGGGCGCGGTGCTGGCGGTGCTGCTCGCGGCGTGGATCGCCTTCGAGGCCCTGCAGCTGCACGGCTGAGTCCGGATCGCGGCCGATATACTCGGCCGCGATGGAGACCGAGACGACGCCTCGTACGCCACGCGCGCTGCGCGTGCTGATGGATTTCTTCCGCCTCGAGGCGGCGGGCGGGCTCTTGCTGATCGCTGCGGCGGCGCTCGCGATGCTGCTCGCCAATTCGCCGCTCGCCCCGGCTTACGAGTCGATGCGCCAGCTGCCGGTGCAGGTGCGCTTCGGCGACTTCGAGATCCACAAGCCGTTGCTGCTGTGGATCAACGACGGGCTCATGGCGATCTTCTTCCTGCTCGTCGCGCTGGAGATCAAGCGCGAGGCGATCAGCGGGCAACTGGCGCGGCGTGACCAGCTCGTGCTGCCCCTGGTCTGCGCCGCTGCGGGCGTCGCACTGCCGGCGCTGATCTTCGTCGGACTGAACCGGGGCGATGCCACGGCGATGCGCGGCTGGGCGGTGCCGACCGCGACCGATATCGCCTTCGCGCTCGGCGTGCTCGCGCTGCTGGGCTCGCGCGTGCCGGTCGGCATGAAGCTGCTGCTGTCGACGATCGCGGTGGTGGACGACCTGATCGCCATCCTCATCATCGCGATCTTCTATTCGCACGGGATGTCGTTCGTCGCGTTGGGCTGGGCCGCCGTCGCGCTGCTCGCCATGGGCCTGCTCAAGCGCCTGCGGGTGACGTCCCTCGCGCCGTACCTCGTGCTCGGCGTGGTGCTGTGGGCCTGCGTCCTGAAGTCGGGCGTGCACGCGACGCTCGCCGGCGTGGCGACCGGCCTGATGATTCCGCACCTCGATCCGCGCAACGACATCGACGACGAAGTCGAGCATTCGCCGCTCGAGACGCTCGAGCATGCGCTGCATCCGTGGGTGGCCTACGCGATCCTGCCGCTGTTCGCCTTCGCGAACGCCGGGCTCGCGCTGCACGGCCTGGGCCTGTCCGCGTTGGCCGACCCGTTGCCGCTCGGCATCGGCCTCGGGCTCTTGCTCGGCAAGCCGATCGGCATCGCGGGCACCGCGCTGGCGCTGCGTGCGCTGGGTCTTGCCCAGCTACCCGAAGGCATGGATGCGCGGCGCACGCTCGGCCTCGGCCTGCTCTGCGGCATCGGGTTCACGATGAGCCTGTTCATCGCTTCGCTCGCCTACCACGACCCGCTGCGCTACGACGAAGCGGTGCTCGGCGTGCTGCTCGGCTCGCTGGTATCGGCCGTGCTCGGCTATGCATGGCTGCGGCCGGCGCTGGCGAAGCCCGTCGCCTGATGCGGCATGCGCTGCTCTTCGGTGCGACGGGGCAGATCGGCGAGCCGCTGCTCGCGCGGTTGCGGGCCGACGGCTGGCGCGTCACCGCGGTCTCGCGCACCGCGCATCGCGACGAGCCCGGCCTGACGTGGCTGCAGGGCGGCTTCGACGCGATGCCCGCGTTGCCGGCGCATGTCGATGCGGTGCTGAGCTGCGGGCCGCTCGATGCGTTCTCGCACTGGTACGCGCGCGCAGGCATCGATGCGACACGCGTCATCGCGTTCGGCTCGACCAGCGTTCGGGTCAAGGAGCACTCGGTCGACCCGGACGAGCGCGACGTCGCGCAGCGGCTGCGGCTCGCCGAGGACCGCCTGTTCGCCGCCGCGCGCGACCGCGGCGTCGCGGCCACCGTGTTGCGTCCCACGCTCGTTTACGGCGCGGCGCGCGATGCCACGCTGAGCCGCATCGCCACGCTCGCCCAGCGCGTGCGCTGGTTCCCGTTGCCGCGACGTGCGAACGGCCTGCGCCAGCCGGTGCATGTCGCCGACCTCGCCACCGCGGCGGCCGACTGCATCGCTGCGCCCGAGGCGCACCATCGTGCGTTCGACCTGCCCGGCGGCGAGACCCTGCCGTATCGCGAGATGGTGCAGCGGGTGCTGCGTGTGCTCGAGCCGCCGGCGCACCTGCTCGAGCTGCCGCTGCCGGTGTTCGAGCTTGCCATGCGCCTCGCGCGCTCGCGCGGCTTCGCGGACGTGGGCGAGGCCGCGATCGAGCGGATGCGTCGCGACCTCGTCTTCGATGCGGCCCCCGCGCGCGAGGCCTTCGGCTATGCGCCGCGTGCATTCGCGCCGAAGGCGTCCATGTTCCCGCGCGACTGAGTCAGATCTCTTCCGGCTCGACGATGATCGGCACGGCCTTCGCCCGCGCGCGGAGGGCGATGATCAGTACGCCGCCGAGCACCATCGCGCCGCCGACGAGCAACCGCGGGCCCGGGCGGTCGCCCCAGAAGACGATGCCGAGCACGATCGCCAGCACCGGCGACAGCAGCAGCCACGGCGTGACCGTTGCAACGGGATGGCGCCGCACCAGCACGTAGAACAGGCCGTGCCCGAGCAGCGAGGACACGAACGCGGCATAGGCGGCGCCCGCCCACGCGACCCACGATGCCTGCGACAGGCGCGCGATCGCACCGGGCTCGATGAAATGGCTCACCGCGAGCAGGGGCAGCACGCTGATCAGTGCGATGAAGCCCTGCTGGCTGAAGACGTCCAATCCGCGCAGGCGCTTCATGAGCACGGTGGCGAGCGCGAGGAACACCGCGGACACCAGCATCGAAATGAGCGACGCGGGATGTTCCAGCACGATCGGGTCGAAACCGAGCACCAGCACGCCCGCGAAGCTCGTGGCGATCGCGAGCCCGGTGCGCCAGGCGAAGCGCTCGCCGAGCAGGGCCCAGCCGAGCAGCGCGGTCATCGGCACGTAACTCTGCATGACGATCGCGGGCGAGGCGAGGTCGCCGGCCAGCTTGAGCGCGGTGAAGCTCAGGCCGAAGTGCAGCAGGCCCAGGCACAGGGCGATGGTGACCAGCCGGGGCCATTGCCCGGATTCCGGTCGCTTGAGGAACGGCAGGAGCGCCAGGCCGAGGATCGCGAAGCGCAGCGCCGTGAACAGGAACGGCGGGATCTCGCGCAGCGCGAGCGCCGACGTGAGGAAGTTGCCCGCCCACGCGAGGCAGATGAGTAGCACCAACCCGAGGTCACGACCGCCGAGGCCGCCCGCGCGCGTCGTCACCAGGCGATGCCCAAGCGGCGATAGAGCTTGGCGAGCACCCAGGCCGGGCCGATGAGCAGGTAGGTGAGGTCGGTCAGGAAGCTCGGCTTGCGCCCTTCGAACTTGTGGCCGACGAACTGGCCGATCCACGCGACCGCGAACACCGCCGCGGCAAGGACGGCGAGGTCGCGCGGCCCGAGCGTCGCGTACAGCGCGCGGGTGACCAATCCGAACACGAGGAACGTCGCCGCCATGCCGATCGCGATGCGCCGCGACTGGCGCAGGTAGAACATCGCGGCGCCGAACATCGCGAGGCCGGCCCAGATGCCCGGCTCGAACATCGTCGAGGGCGACGGGATGCACCACAGCAGCGCGATCACGCTCCACAGGATCGCAGGCACGCAGGCGACATGGAGGCGCTGGTTGGTGGCGTTCCGGTGGTCGTCGCTGTAGCTCGCGAACCAGCGGTCGATCGGGCGGGCGGTGGCGTTCATGGCGGACGGCGCGGCGGGCGAGCCCTCATGATGCCGCACGCGGCCGGTACCCGGCGTTGCACCGGCGGGACGCCCCGCGGCCGGCGCGACGCCGGGCTCAGCGCGCCGCGTCGGGCAGGAACAGTTCGACCTTGCCGCAGGACGGGCAGGCGTAGACGTCGAACGCCGGACGATCGACGAACCATTCGCCGAGCAGCGCTTCGCGCGCCCAGCTGCCGTCATGGAGGCGGCGTCGCGCGGTAAACCGCATGGGGCCGTGGCAGCGCAGACAATCCAGCCGGCGATCCGCCGGATCGGGCGAAGGCGCGTCCTCCCGGCGGAAGCCGGCGTCGGCAGGCGCGCCGTCGCGGCCGGTGCCGCAGGCATAGCAGAGGTCGAAGGCGTCCTCGTTGTCGGCGCCGCATTCCGGGCAGCGCCACGCCGCCACGTCAGTCGACCCGCAGCCCCGCGAGCTTCTCGAGCGCTTCCGCGTACTTCGCACGCGTCTTCTCGATCACCTCGGGCGGCAGCGACGGGCCCGGCGGCGTCTTGTCCCAGCCGATCGCTTCCAGGTAGTCCCGCACGAACTGCTTGTCGTAGCTCGGCGGACTGGTGCCGACCTCGTAGGAATCGGCCGGCCAGTAGCGCGACGAGTCCGGCGTCAGCATCTCGTCCATGACGTAGAGGCGCCCGTCGGCGTCGGTGCCGAATTCGAACTTGGTGTCGGCGAGCAGGATGCCGCGCTGCGCGGCGTAGTCCGCCGCGAATGCGTAGAGCCGCAGCGTGGCGTCGCGCACGGCTTCGGCGAGTTCGGCGCCGCACAGGCGCACCGCCGCGTCGAAGTCGATGTTCTCGTCGTGGTCGCCCACCGCGGCCTTCGTCGACGGGGTGAAGATCGGCTCGGCCAGCTTCTCCGCCTGGCGCAGGCCATCCGGCAGTGCGATGCCCGAGACCCGACCGGTGCGCTGGTAGTCCTTCCAGCCGCTGCCGATGAGGTAGCCGCGCGCGATGCACTCGATCGGCACCGGCTTCAGCCGCTTGGTCACCACCGCGCGGTCGGCGTACAGCGCCGCGTCGACACCGTCGGGCAGCACGCTCGCCACGTCGATGCCGGTGAGGTGGTTGGGCACGATGTGCGCGGTCTTGCCGAACCAGAAGTTGCTGATGCGGCAGAGCATCTCGCCCTTGCCCGGGATCGGGTCGGGCAGCACCACGTCGAACGCGCTCAGGCGGTCGGTGGCGACGATCAGCAGGCAGTCGCCGTCGGTGTCCGGCGGCAGGCGGTCGGCGGGCACGTCGAAGACGTCGCGCACCTTGCCGCGGTGGCGCAGGGGAAGGCCGGGGAGGTCGGACGTCAGCAGCGAAGGGCGCATCGGCGATCGCGGGCTCGGCCACCGGGCGGCGGCGGGCCGGGCAGTGTACGCCGGCCGCCGGCGCCCTGCAGGTACACTTCCGGCCCCGAATGGCGGTGGACCCGGGCGTGCGCACGAGCCGGTGGCTGGGCAAATCGATCGGCTTCCTGCTGGGCGCGCTGCTGTTCAAGGCCGAGCCGCCGCTGGGTGCGCTGCTGGGCCTGCTGATCGGCCATGCCTTCGATGCGGACTGGCTGCGCCTGCGCGACGATCCCTATCGCAGCTTCGGGCTCGACGAGAGCGCCGCCGACGCCGATATCGATCGCGCCTACCGCCGCCTGATGTCGCAGCACCATCCCGACCGCTTCGCCAACGCCACCCCCGCGCGGCGCGAACGCGCCGAAGCGAAGGCGCGCGAGCTCAATGCCGCCTACGACCGCATCCGCGCGCTGCGCCAGCCGCGCCGCTGACTTCCAGGAGCCGCCATGCAACCGACCGTCATCGCCCCGTCCATCCTGTCCGCCAACTTCGCGAAGCTCGGCGAGGAAGTCGACGCCGTGCTGCGTGCGGGCGCGGACTGGGTCCACTTCGACGTGATGGACAACCACTACGTGCCGAACCTCACGATCGGCCCGCTGGTCTGCGAGGCGCTGCGCAAGCACGGCGTCACCGCGCCGATCGACGTGCACCTGATGGTCGAGCCGGTCGACCGCATCGTTCCGGATTTCGCCACTGCGGGCGCCACGATGATCACGTTCCATCCCGAGGCGAGCCGGCACGTGCACCGCACCGTGCAGCTGATCCGCTCGCACGGCTGCCAGGCGGGCATCGTGCTCAATCCGGCCACGCCGGTCGACGTGCTCGACTACGTGCTCGGCGACATCGACATGGTGCTGCTCATGTCCGTCAATCCGGGCTTCGGCGGGCAGGCCTTCATTCCCACCGCGCTGGACAAGCTGCGCCGCGTGCGTTCGATGATCGATGCGAGCGGCCGCGACGTGCGGCTGGAGATCGACGGCGGCGTGAAGGCGGACAACATCGGCGAGATCGCCGCCGCGGGTGCCGACACGTTCGTCGCGGGCTCGGCGATCTTCAATGCACCGGACTACGCCGACGTCATCGCGCGCATGAAGGCGGCCGTCGACGACGCGCGGCGTCGCTGAAAAAAAGGGCCGGTGCCGTGTGGGCACCGGCCGGGGAGAGTGAGGCGTCCTGCCTCGTCGATCGTCCCTGCGATGGCCTTCGATGCTGCGCGGCCTGCATGACACGGCGATGACCGCCTGCTTCATCGTCGCGCCACCGCCGACGGGCCACACTCGAGGCATGGCGGGCGATCTCCCATGAGCGACTGGCGCCTCATCGTCAACGGCAAGGCCGCGGGCAGCGCGGCGCTGCGCGATGCGGTCGCCGCACACCGGCGCGCGGGACGGCGACTGTCGGTGCGCGTCACCTGGGAATTCGGCGATGCGCAGCGCTACGTCGAGGAAGCGGTGCGCGACGATGTCGAGCGCGTCATCGCCGCGGGTGGAGACGGCACGCTGGGCGAGGTCGCCGGTGCGCTCGCGGAGCTCGGCGATTCGCACGCCCGCATGCCGGATCTCGCGGTGCTGCCGCTCGGCACGGCAAACGACTTCGCCACCGCCGCCGGCATTCCCACGGACCTCGACGAGGCCTTCGCACTGGCGGGTTCGCCGGCCGCGCACGTCGACATGCTGCGCGTTCACAGCGGCCATCGCGTGCGCTGGTGCCTGAACATGGCCACCGGCGGCTTCGGCACGCAGGCCACGGCCGATGCGCACGACGGCCTCAAGAAGTATCTCGGCGGCCTGACGTATCTGCTCGGCGGCCTGCGTGCACTCCGCAGCGCCGAGCCGCATCCACTCGAGGTGCGCGGCCCGGGCTTCCGCTGGCAGGGCGACGTACTCGCGATCGCGATCGGCAATGGCCGCCAGGCCGGCGGCGGGCATCCGCTGTGCCCGGACGCGCTGATCGACGACGGCGAGCTCGACGTGACGGTGGTGCCCGTGCAGGAGGGCGGCGTCGGCGGTCCACTCCGGACGGCACTCACCGACGGGCGCGAAGCGGCGATCGACCAGGCCGGTGAGCGCGCACGGCTGCCTTGGATCGAGCTGTTGGCCACGGCGCCGTTCACGCTCAACCTCGACGGAGAGCCGTTCGAGGGTGAGCGCTTCCGCATCGACTGCAGGCCCGCCGCGCTGCGCCTGCACCTGCCGGTGGACTGCCCCCTGCGCCGCCCGATGCCCCCGCCCGGCAGCGCCGGCGCCAATCGCGCCCTCCCGCGCGAGCGGCTATAGTCGCCGCCCATGGGACGAGGCGATCACATGCGGTTCGAGGCGACGCACGGGTGGCGATGGCGGTCGTGAGCCGCCGCCGTCCCGATTCCGCGTGCCCAGGAAACCGCCGTGACCTCGCTCGAAACGTTCCAGCAGCAGGCCGCTGAAGGCCACACCCGCATCCCCGTCGTCCGCGAAGTGCTCTCCGACCTGGATACGCCGCTTTCGGTGTATCTCAAGCTCGCGGACGGCCCGCACACCTACCTGTTCGAATCCGTCGAAGGCGGCGAACGCTTCGGTCGCTACTCGATCATCGGCCTGCCGGCCAAGCGCGTGTACGCGTTCGCGGGCCACATGCTGGTGGTCAGCGAGGACGGCGAACTCGTCGAGGCACGCGAGGTCGAGGACCCGTTCGCCGAAGTCGAGCGCCTGCGCACGTCGCATTCGGTGCCGAAGATCGACGGACTGCCGGGCTTCACCGGCGGCCTCGTGGGCTGGTTCGGCTTCGAGTGCATCGACTACATCGAGCCGCGCCTCGCGACGGCGGGCCGCGGCAAGCCCGACGAGCTCGGCACGCCCGACATCCTGCTGATGCTCAGCGAGGAAGTCGCGGTCTTCGACAACCTCAAGGGTCGTCTGTATCTCATCGTGCACGCGGATCCGCGCGAGGAGCGCGCGTTCGCGAAAGCCAACCGCCGTCTCGACGAGCTCGTGCACCGACTGCGCCAGGGCGGGCCCGGTTATCCGGAAACGCTGCAGTCCGCCGCGCTCGACGAATCGGACTTCGTCTCCGGCTTCACGCAGGACGGCTTCATCGCCGCGGTGGAGAAGTCGAAGGACTACATCCGCGCCGGCGACATCTTCCAGGTGGTGCTGAGCCAGCGCCTGTCGGTGCCGTTCGCCGCGCGCCCGGTCGACGTCTACCGCGCCCTGCGCGCGCTGAATCCGTCGCCGTACATGTACTTCCTCGACGTCGGCGACATGCAGGTCGTCGGTAGTTCGCCCGAGATCCTGGTGCGCCTGCAGGACGGCGAAGTCACCGTGCGCCCGATCGCCGGCACGCGGCCGCGCGGCGAAACGCCGGAGCAGGACGCCGCGCTCGAGGCGGAGCTGCTCGCCGACCCGAAGGAGCGCGCCGAGCACCTGATGCTGATCGACCTCGGCCGCAACGACGTCGGTCGCGTCAGCGAGGCCGGCACCGTCGAGGTGGGCGAGCAGTTCGTCATCGAGCGCTACAGCCACGTCATGCACATCGTGAGCGAAGTGACGGGGCGCCTGAAGGACGGCTTGAGCTACGCCGACGTGCTGCGCGCCACGTTCCCGGCCGGCACCGTGAGCGGCGCGCCGAAGATCCGTGCGCTCGAGGTGATCCGCGAGCTCGAACCGATCAAGCGCAACGTCTACGCGGGATCGATCGGCTACATCGGCTGGCATGGCGACGCCGACACCGCGATCGCGATCCGCACCGCCGTCATCCAGGACGGCCGCCTGTACGTGCAGGCCGGCGCCGGCATCGTCTACGACTCCGACCCGCAGAAGGAATGGGAAGAGACGATGAACAAGGGCCGCGCGCTGTTCCGCGCGGTCGCGCAGGCAGCGAAGGGGCTGTAGCGCATGACGCCTTCGACGATGAATCGCTTTGTCATTTCGGTCGCATCGGTCGCGTGCGCGGCGCTCTGCATTGCGCCGGCTGTCGCCGATCCGTCCTCGACCGCGACCTTGCCGGGTGGACGCGTCGAAGCGGAAATCAACGTCGAAGGTGCCGTAATCCGCTACGACGGCGTGCTGTCCGAGTCGAACACCGCTCGCTTCGTGCGCGCGTTGAACGCGCAGCCGAACGTGACGACGCTGCAGGTGCGATCGCGTGGCGGCGACGCGATCCCGGCCCTGCGGATGGGCGAGGCCGTCCGCGCGAGAGACCTGACCGTCGTGGTCGACCGTGCCTGCAATTCGGGCTGCGCCAATTACCTGTTCACCCCGGCCCGGCAGCGACGCATTCTGCCCGGTAGCGAAGTCATCTGGCACAACAAGTGCCCGCAGAATACCGGGGCCGATACGCCCTACGAGCGCGTGCTGGCGGGGCAGGTCGGCAACGTCGGGGGCGTGCTCAAGCGCGGCGGTGCCGACGTTTCGCCGGATGAGCGGGACCGCCTGCTGCACGCGCGCGGCGACGAGCTTGCCCGCAAGCTTCGGATATACGTCCAGGAGTGGGCGACCCTGCATCAGCGGTTCTTCGCGGCCAGCGACGTCGATGCGCGCATCGTGTGCCTGGGCGACTACGTCGAGCTTCCGCTGCAGGGGGCATACGGTTACGCGCTATCGCAGCAGGACATGGAAGCGTTCGGTCTGTGTGGCATCGACATGCCGGCTGACTACGAGGCAGGCGTCGCGCGCGCCCTCGAAGAAGAGGGCAAGGCATCCGTGGCCGGCGTGATCCGCTTGGCCGACTTCCCTGCTCTACATCCTTCGCCGCGACGTGCGTGCGCGACGCCGTCCGCTTTGGGAATCCGCTGATGCTGTTGATGATCGACAACTACGACAGCTTCACCTGGAACCTCGTGCAGTACCTGCAGGCGCTGGGGGCCGAGGTGAAGGTGGTGCGCAACGACGAGCTGTCCGTGCCGCAGATCGACGCGCTGGCGCCCGAACGCATCGTGATTTCGCCGGGGCCCTGCACGCCGAACGAGGCCGGCGTCTGCGTCGACGTGATCCGTGAGCTGGGCCCGCGCGTTCCGCTGCTCGGCGTCTGCCTCGGGCACCAGTCGATCGGACAGGCCTACGGGGGCGACGTGGTGCGCGCGAAGACGATCATGCACGGCAAGACATCGCGCATCCGCCACGAAGGCCGGGGCGTCTTCGCCGGCCTGCCGGACGCCTACGAAGCGACGCGTTACCACTCGCTGGTCGTCGCGCGCGACACCCTGCCGGCATCGCTCGAGATGACCGCGTGGACCGAGGACGAGGCCGGTGGCTTCGACGAGATCATGGGCCTGCGCCATCGCGAGCACCCGGTCGAAGGCGTGCAGTTCCATCCCGAGTCGATCCTCACCCAGCACGGCCATGCGCTGCTGAAGAACTTCCTGGAGCGGTGAGCATGTCGATGACCCCGCAGCAGGCGCTGCAGCGCACGATCGAGCATCGCGAGATCTTCCACGACGAGATGGTCGGGCTGATGCGCATGATCATGCGCGGCGAGGTGAGCCCGACGATGACCGCGGCGATCCTCACCGGCCTGCGCGTCAAGAAGGAAACGGTCGGCGAGATCGCGGGCGCGGCGCAGGTGATGCGAGAGTTCGCGCTGCCGGTGCAGATCGCCGACCGCACGCATCTCGTCGACATCGTCGGCACCGGCGGCGACGGTGCGAGCACGTTCAACATCTCGACCGCGAGCATGTTCGTGGTGGCCGCGGCCGGCGCGCAGGTCGCCAAGCACGGCGGCCGCAGCGTCTCGTCGAGTTCCGGCAGTGCCGACGTGCTGGAGTCGCTCGGCGCGTACATCGAACTGCCGCCGGAGAAGGTGTCCGACTGCATCGCGCGCACCGGGATCGGCTTCATGTTCGCGCCGCTGCACCATCCGGCGATGAAGGTCGTCGCGCCCGTGCGCCGCGAGATGGGCGTGCGGACGCTGTTCAACATCCTCGGCCCGCTCACGAACCCGGCGGGCGCGCCCAACATCCTGATGGGCGTGTTCCATCCCGACCTGGTCGGTATCCAGGTGCGGGTACTGCAGGAGCTCGGCGCGGAGCGCGCGATGGTGGTCTGGGGCCGCGACGGCATGGACGAGCTTTCGCTCGGCGCCGGGACGCTCGTCGGCGAGCTGCGCGATGGCGTGGTGCGCGAGTACGAGGTGCACCCGGAAGACTTCGGCATCGCGATGGCCGCGAGCCGCAACCTCAAGGTGGCCGATGCGGCGGAATCGCGCGCCATGCTGATGGCGGCGCTGGACGACGAACCCGGCCTGCCGCGGGAGATCGTCGCGCTCAACGCCGGTGCAGCGCTGTACGTCGCGGGCCGCGCCGAGTCGATCGCCGACGGCATCGCGCTCGCCCGTCGTGCGATCGCCTCCCGCGCCGCGCGCGAGAAGCTCGATGCGTTCGTCGCCACCACGCGCGAGCTCGCGCGGGCATGACGACGGGTTTCGCGGCCACGCCGGCGCCGCCGTACTGGATGGTGTCGTTCACGTCGCGGCGCAGCGCCGTGGACGCCGAGGCCTACGCCGACGCGGCCGCACGCATGGCGACGCTCGCGGCTGCCCAGCCGGGGTTCCTCGGCATGGAATCGGTGCGTGGCGACGACGGCTTCGGCATCACGCTGTCGTACTGGGTGGACGAAGCCTCCATCGCCGCCTGGCGCGACCACGCCGAGCACCGCGCGACCCGCGAGGCCGGTCGCGTGCACTGGTACGACCATTTCGACGTGCGCATCGCCAAGGTCGAGCGCGCCTATTCCCGCAGGGACGATCGATGAGCGACATCCTCAACACCATCCTCGCGCGCAAGGTCGAGGAGATCGCACAGCGCAGCCGCGTGCGCTCGCTCGCCGACCTCAAGGCGCGCGCCGCCGATGCGCCGTCCGCGCGCGGCTTCGTCGATGCGATCCGCGCGAAGCATGCGGCCGGGTTGCCGGCGGTCATCGCCGAAGCGAAGAAGGCGAGCCCGTCGAAAGGCCTGATCCGCCCGGATTTCGATCCCGCGCAGATCGCGCGCAGCTACGAGGGCGGCGGCGCCGCCTGCCTGTCGGTGCTGACCGACGTGGACTTCTTCCAGGGCAGCAACCTCTACCTCGGGCTCGCGCACCGCGCCTGCACGCTGCCGATCATCCGCAAGGATTTCACGATCGATCCGTACCAGGTCTACGAAGCGCGCTTCATCGGTGCCGACGCGATCCTGCTGATCGTCGCCGCGCTCGAGGACGGCCCGCTCGTGGACATGGCGAACCTCGCGATGGAACTCGGCATGGACGTGCTGGTCGAGGTGCACGACATCGACGAGCTCGAACGTGCGCTGCAGACCGACTGTCCGCTGATCGGCGTGAACAACCGCAACCTGCGCACGTTCGAGGTCTCGCTCGACACGACCATCGAGCTCAAGCAGGCGGTGCCGACCGACCGCATCCTCGTCACCGAGAGCGGCATCGCCACGCGGGCGGACGTCGCGAAAATGCGCGAGGCGGGCGTCGAGACGTTCCTCGTGGGCGAGAGCTTCATGCGCGAGCGCGACCCGGGCGCGGCGCTGCAACGCCTGTTCGCATGAGCCTCGAGGGCCCGCGTGCGCCGGCGCAGGCGGCCGATGCGCCGCTCGTGGTCTTCGATTTCGACCACACCCTGTACGACGGCGACTCCGGCAGCCACCTGTTCGCCTCGCTGATCCGCCGCAGCGTCTGGCGGACGCTGCTGGCGCTGCTGATCGCGCCGATCGCCGGGCCGATGGTGGCGTTCCTGCCGACGCGGCGGCGCGGCATCGGTGCCTTCGTCTGGGTGGCGACGATCTTCGAGCGCGACGATTTCGACCGTCTCATCGACCGCTACGTGCGGGACCATGCCGAAGGCATCCAGGCGCGCCTGCTGCCGATCGCACTGGGCGTGCTGCATGCGCATCGTGTCGCCGGCGACCGCGTGGTCGTCGCCACCGGTGCGCCGCCGCGACTGGCGCGCGCGATCCTGGGCTTCGTCGCGCACGAGGACCTGCCCGTGGTGGGCACCGACGTGGCCCGGCGCCTCGGCGCCTACATGGCGGTGCGCCACTGCCACCATGCGATGAAGATGCGCATGCTCGACGACGCGGGCTTCGGCGGGACGGTGGAGCGCGCCTATTCGGACAGCACGGCCGACCTGCCGCTGCTGCTCGCGGCGCGCCATCCCGTGGTCGTGAACCCGAAGGCCAAGTCGGTCGACTTCTTCCGCAAACGCCTGCCGCCCGGCACGCCCGTGCTCAACTGGGGCTGCCCCGGCCGCGCGGGCGATCGCGTCGAGGCCGGCTGAGGCTCAGAACTGCAGGGCGACCCGCAGCCAGCCGGCGACGGGGGTTCCGGCGCGGCGTGCGGGGACGTAACGCCACTGGCTCACTACGGACATCGCGGTTTCCAGCGCGCGCTCCGGGCACGCCTGCTGGACGATGACCAACGCTGTCGCGGCCCCGCTTTCGTCCACCAGCACGTCAAACGTCGCCGATCCTCCGGCCGCGCCGGCGAGCCCCGGCGTCGAGGCCGGGTCGAAACCTGCGCGATAGCCTGCGATTTCCTGGGGTGCCTGGTCGGCGGCGGGTACCTCGACGGCCGTGCGATCGCTGTAGACGACCACACTGATGCCCGCCTCCGGATCGAACTGCCAGAGCGGCGCTTCGGTGGTATCGGCCGTCGCACGGCCACCGGTGCCGTCCGAAGCCGCCGCTGTCGGTGCGGGCTCGACCGCGGGCGGGGGCGTGGGCGCCTTCTCCAGCGGTGACGGTGGCGCGGGCGGCGCGGGTGGTGGGGGAGCGGGCAGGCGGATCACCTGCACCACCGGCGCCTCGTCCAGGAGGACACGGCGGAGTGGAGCAGCGGGGAGGAACAACAGCAGCGCGAGCGCCGCATGCGCGGCGAAGGCGACGGACAGCGCGGCGATGCGCAGCGGATCGGGTCGCGCGCGCACGGCGCGGTCCGGGGCGGTGTCGGCGGGCACGGCAGGTCGGGAACGGTCGAGGCGGCGGATTCTAGGCATCGGGTGCCACAGTGGCGTGCAGCCGCGGGCTTAGTCCCCGAGCAGCTTCGCGAAGTGCAGCGCGACCGCGCCGTAGCCGCAACCGCGGTAGAAGGCCTCCGCGTGCTCGCGGCTCGCCGCCGAGGTCACCTCGATGCGGGTCGCCCCGGTCTGCCGCGCGATCGACTCGACCTCGCGCAGCAGGCGACGCCCCACGCCCTGCCGCTCGCACTCCGGCATCACGACGAGCGCGGTGATCCGCGCCTGCTCATTGCCGCGCACGAGCGAGTAGCGCAGGTCCATGCCGGCAAGCCCACAGGCGTGCCCGCCGATCTCCGCGAGCAGCAGGCGCTGGCGAGGATCGGAGAGCACGAGGGTGATGCGCTCGGCCGCGTCGTCGCGACTGCAGGGATAACCGAGGACTTCGAGGAGCCGCGCCACGTCGTGCGCATCGCCCACCCGCGCGTCGCGGATGCGGATGCCGTCGGGCGCGTCCCCGTAGCCCATGGTCAGCGGGTGCCGTAGAGGACGACCGTCTTCCCGCGTGCGTGGAGCAGCCCGTCGGCCTGCAGCTTCTTCAGCACGCGTCCGGCCATCTCGCGCGAACAGCCGACCAGGCGCGAGAGCTCCTGCCGGGACACGCGGATCTGCGTGCCCTGCGGATGGCTCATCGCCTCCGGCTCCTTCGAGAGGTCGTGGAGCGTGCGCACGATGCGGTCGGTGACGTCGAGGAAGGCCAGGCGGCCGGCCTTGCGGCTGGTGTCGAGCAGGCGACGGGAGATCTGCGCGCCGATCGAGTACAGCAGCTTCGGCGCATCGGTCGACAGCCGGGTCATCAGCAGGTCGTAGAAGCGCTCGTGGCCGATCTCGGCGAGCTCGGTCGCGGTGCGGGTGCGCAGGGTCACCTCGCGGCGGTCGCTCTCGATGAACAGGCCCATCTCGCCGACGAACTGGCCGGGGCCGAAGTAGCCGAGGACCAGCTCGCGGCCGTCCTCCTCCTCGTTGATGATGCTCACCGAGCCGGAGATGACGAAATAGAGGGTGGTGGCCGAATCGCCGGGCCGGAACACGTCGGTCCTGGACGGGTAGCGGCGGCGGTGGCAGTGCGCCAGGAAGCGATCGATCGCCGCGTTGTCGGGCATCAGGGGGCTCGACGGTCGACGCGCCGCGGGCTGGTACGCCAGGTCGGGGGACATGGGCGGGGCTCGAGGGGAACTGAACCGACTATATAGACCATCACGGCTGAAGGGCCAATCCCGTCACTGTTTGCCCGTTGGCGTCCGTTCCGGGCGGGATACGGCGTCGTTCCGCGCCGTTCGTTCCCCCATCACCCCGCATGCCCCATAATCCCGCGCCTGCCTCCAGCCTCCGGGATCCACCCACGTGGTCAAGCCTCTGCCGCGCCTGCGGCTCCAGGGATTCAACAACCTGACCAAGGCGTTGTCGTTCAACATCTACGACATCTCCTACGCCGCGTCCGAGGACGAGCGCCAGCGCTACATCCAGTACATCGACGAGGCGTACAACGCCGACCGGCTGACGCAGATCCTGACGGACGTCGCCGAGATCATCGGTGCGAACATCCTGAACATCGCGCGCCAGGACTACGACCCGCAGGGCGCGTCGGTGACGATCCTGATCTCCGAAGAGCCGGTGATCGACAAGAAGGACGCGGGCAAGGAAATCATTTCCGATGCCGTCGTCGCGCACATGGACAAGTCGCACATCACGGTGCACACGTATCCGGAGACGCATCCGGACAACGGCATCGCGACCTTCCGCGCCGACATCGACGTGGCCACCTGCGGCGTCATCTCGCCGCTGAAGGCGCTCAACTACCTGATCGAGAGTTTCGAGTCCGACATCGTCGTGCTCGACTACCGGGTGCGCGGCTTCACCCGCGACATCAAGGGCAAGAAGCACTACATCGACCACAAGATCAATTCGATCCAGGACTACCTGGCGAAGAACATCAAGAACCGCTACGAGATGCTCGACGTCAACGTCTACCAGGAAAACATCTTCCACACGAAGATGCACCTGAAGGACTTCGACCTCGACACGTACCTGTTCGAGGAGAAGTCCAAGAACCTCTCGTTCAAGGACCGCCTCAAGATCGAGGCGCGCCTGAAGCGCGAGATCGAGGAGCTCTACCACGGCCGCAACCTGATCGACTGATCGGTTCGAGGCACACGCAAAAGCCGGCGCGATGCCGGCTTTTTTCGTTTGCCCCGGCGTCGCTCAGAGCCGGTAGGCGACCGTCTTCATCACCTTGGACGCCGCGGCCATCGCCTGCGGGATCGGCACGGGCAGGACGCGTGCACCGGCGGCCTCGGCATTGTCGGCATGGCGCGCCTCGTCGGCCTTCATCACCTCGAGGATCGCGCGGCTGCGCACGTCGGCCGGCGGCAGCGACTCCAGGTGGTGGTCGATGTGCGCTTCCACCTGGCGTTCGGTCTCGACCACGAAGCCGAGGTTCCAGCCGTCGCCGCGCAGCCCCGCCGCGAGGCCGATCGCATAGCTGCCGGCGTACCACAGCGGATTGAGCAGGCTCGGGCGGCTGTCGAGTTCCCGCAGCCGATCCGCGCACCAGGCGAGGTGGTCGGTCTCCTCCTGCGCCGCGTGCAGCAGCTGCTCGCGCGTGCGCGCATCGCGCGCCACCGAGGCCTGTCCGATGTACAGCGCCTGCGCGCAGACCTCGCCGACGTGGTTGATGCGCATGAGCCCCGCGGCGTGCCGACGCTCGTCGTCGTCCAGCACGATGTCCGGCTGCGCGTCGGCGGGATTGCGGCGGACGGCGGGCGGGTCACCGGCGACGGTCTCCAGCGCGCGCTGCGCGGCGTCGATCCAGCGGTCGAGGGCGGTGAGGCGGCGGGCGTGGCTGTGCATGCCGCCAGTCTAGCGACGGGGCGGTGACGCGTCGTCGAGCTGCGCGGCAAGGAACTCGACCGGATGCACCACCTCGATCCGCAGGCCGTTGCGCAGGTGGAGCCGGCAGCCGAGGTTGGCGCTCAGGACGAGAGCGGGCGCCCGCGCCTCGACCTGCGCGACAAGCGGCGCGCGGAACGTGGCGGCACGGTCCGGATCGACGAGCATCGTGCTGCCGGCGGCGCCGCAGCAGCCGTCGCCTGCGTCGAGGTCGACGATGTCGAGGCCGGGAACCTGCGCGAGCAGGCGGCGCAGCGCCGGCACGCTGCGCGCGACGTTGCGCTGGGTGCAGGGCAGGTGCAGGGCGACGCGGCCTTCGAAGCCGCGGAAGCGCAGCGCGTCGACGTGGCGGGCCAGCACGACCAGCGCGTCCTCTACGCCGGGCGCGCTGGCGACGACCGCTTCATGACAGCCGCTCGCCAACGTGACGACGCACGCCTGGCCATCGAAGGCGGCCGCGTTCGCGTGCTGCAGGCGATCCGCGGTCGAGGCATCGCCCGCGTGGCGATGGAGCGAGCCGCAGCAGCCCTGGCCGGCGGGCTCGACCAGGTCGATGCCGATCGCGTCGAACAGACGGTGCAACGCCCGCCGCGTCGGAGGCTCGTAGGCGTCGGCAACGCAGCCGACGAAGAGCGCGGCCCGCGGGCGGGTCGAGGCCGGTCCGGTCGGAACGGTGCGAACCGGCGCCGGGGGGCGGGGCAGCGGCCGCAGGCGCGCCGGCAGCAGCGGGAAGGCACGGCGGTAGGTGGCGAGCAGCCGACGCAGCAGGCCGGGCCGGGCCGCGAGCGCTTCGATCGTCCGCTGGCGGAGGCCCGCCGGGCGGCGCCGGCGCTGTCGCGCCCGCGCCTCGTGCAGCAGCGCGCCGTAGCGCACGCCGGCGGGACAGACCGCTTCGCAGCTTCTGCAGCCGAGACAGGCATCCAGATGCGCATCGCCGACGGGGCCGGGCTCGAGCGCCTCCAGCGCCCAGCCGCGCGCCAGGGCGATCCGGCCGCGGGGCGATTCGGCCTCGATCCGGCCCTGGCGGTACGTCGGGCACGCGGGCAGGCACAGGCCGCACTGCACGCACTGGTCGGCCAGCGCGACCAGCGGGTCGGCCGAGGGCGGTCGGGGCAGGGGCATGGCGCGATGCTAGCGCGGCCTTGACGCGGCTTGCACGCGGGCACGCCCGCCGGCTATGATTCCGCTTCTGTGTCACCCCGGGACCCCGGTCCCACCACAACGCGTGGCGAAGTTCGGATGCCCCGGCGTCCCAACCAACCCGACCAGGCACCCACCAAGAGTTTTGTCATGAAGACCTTTATCGCCAAGTCCGAGACCGTCCAGCGCGACTGGTATCTCGTCGACGCCTCCGGCAAGACCCTGGGCCGCCTGGCCTCGGAGCTCGCCCGCCGCCTGCGCGGCAAGCACAAGCCCGTGTTCACCCCGCACGTCGACACCGGCGACTACCTGATCGTCGTCAACGCCGACAAGATCGCGGTCACCGGCAACAAGCTGCAGGACAAGAAGTACCACCGCTTCACCGGCTACGTCGGCAACCTGAAGACGGAGTCGCTGGCCCAGGCGCTCGAGCGCCATCCGGAGCGCGTGATCGAGATCGCGGTGAAGGGCATGCTGCCGAAGGGCCCGCTGGGCCGCGCCATGTACCGCAAGCTGAAGGTCTACAAGGGTGCCGAGCACCCGCACGCCGCGCAGCAGCCGCAGACGCTCGACATCTAAGGTCCTAGAACATGGCTACCCAGCAGAATTACGGCACCGGCCGCCGCAAGTCCTCCACCGCCCGCGTGTTCCTGCGCACGGGCTCGGGCAACATCACGATCAACCAGCGTCCGATCGACGAGTTCTTCGGTCGCGAGACGGCGCGCATGATCGTGCGCCAGCCGCTCGAGCTGACCAAGAACGTCGACACGTTCGACGTGGTCGTGACGGTCGCCGGCGGCGGCATCACCGGCCAGGCCGGTGCGATCCGCCTCGGCATCGCCCGCGCGCTCGTCGAGTACGACGAAGGCCTGAAGGGTGACCTGCGCCGCGCCGGCTTCATGACGCGCGACGCCCGCGAGGTCGAGCGCAAGAAGGTCGGCCTGCACAAGGCCCGCCGCGCCACGCAGTTCTCGAAGCGCTAATCGCGCTTCACCGGATGCTGGCGGGCTTGCCGTCAGCATCCGACGCAGTAGAATTCGCTTCATAGCCCCGTCGCCAAGCGGTAAGGCACCTGACTCTGACTCAGGCATTCGGTGGTTCGAATCCATCCGGGGCTGCCATACATCGACCGGTTCGCCGGTCACCCGAAGACCCGCCTCGCGCGGGTCTTCGCGTATCCGGGGTCAGGAGAATCGCGATGGTCGTCCGCTTCCCGCCGCCGGTGGTGCCCGCCGCGCTCGCCGTGCAGCGGCTCGCCGCGAAAGGCTATGCGGTGCTGGCACCGGACGCGGTGGTCCACCTGTGCGGCGCGGCGACCGCCGCCTTGCCCTCGCTCGCGCCGACCTGGAACGACCTCCAGCCCGATGCCTACCTGCGCGACGGTGGCCGCTATCGGCGGCGCCGGCATTCGTGTTTCGTGGTCGAAGGCGACGAGGTGGTGCAGGCGCCGCATCGCGCGCACTGGCAGTCGCTCGACTACAACGCGCTGCACGGCGGCATGCATCGCTGGTTCGAACCGGTCGCCCCGCCAACCGCGACCGCGCCCGCGTTCGTCGAACTCATGCAGGGCCTCGGCCGCGTCTTCTCCGCGGTGCGACCGGCGTCGCGCTGGTTCGTCGAGGCGCACCAGTTCCGCATCGACACGGCGGGCGGTGTCGGCCGGCCCACGCCGGAAGGCGCGCATCGCGACGGCGTCGACTTCGTCGCGGTGCTGCTCGTCGATCGGGCGGGCATCAAGGGCGGCGAGACGCGTGTCTTCGAGGCCGAGGGCCCGGCGGGCGAGCGGTTCACGCTCGAGACGCCGTGGTCGGCGCTGCTGCTCGACGACACGCGCGTCATCCACGAGTCCACGCCCATCCAGCCGGCGGGCGAGGGCGGCGACGGACATCGCGACACGCTGGTGCTGACCTATCGCGCGGGTGGATTCCAGGGCGACGCGCCCGGCGATCGCTGAGCGCGGCGAGCGCCGAGGCTCGGGGTTCGCGTCCAGGCCCGGGGTGCCTGCGTCGGCCCGGTGCTTCGGGTCGCATACGCGTTCCGCCCACCGCAGCCACGCTCGAACGCGGTCGTTACAATTGAAACCATCGCGCCGCCGGGCGCCCGTGACTGGAGCATGCGATGAAGCTGGGATCCCTCAAGGAAGGCGGCCGCGACGGCACGCTGGTCGTGGTCTCGCGCGACCTCGCGCGGGCCGTGCGCGCCGACGGCATCGCGCCGACCCTGCAGCGCGCGCTCGAGGACTGGTCGAACGTCGCGCCGCGCCTGAATGCGCTGTCCGAAGCGCTGGATGCCGGCCGCGCCGAAGGTGCATTCGACCTCGACGTCGCCCAGCTCGCCGCGCCGCTGCCGCGCGCCTATGAATTCGTCGACGGCTCGGCCTACCTGCCGCACGTCGAGCGCGTGCGCCGCGCGCGAGGCGCCGAAGTGCCGCAGAGCTTCTACACCGATCCGCTGATGTACCAGGCAACCAGCGCCGGCTTCCTCGCCCCGCGCGATCCGGTGCGCGTGCCGAGCGAGAGCTACGGCATCGACCTCGAAGCGGAAGTGGTGGTGATCACCGACGACGTGCCGATGGCGGCGACGCCAGCCGAATGCGCCGAACACATCCAGCTCGTCGGGCTCATCAACGATGTCTCGCTGCGCAACCTGATTCCCGACGAGCTCGCCAAGGGCTTCGGCTTCCTGCAGTCCAAGCCGCGGTCGGCGCTGAGCCCGGTGTTCGTCACCCCGGACGAGCTCGGCGACGCATGGCAGGGCAACAAGGTGCACCGGCCGCTGGTCACGCACATCAATGGCGCCTGGTTCGGCGCGCCCGAGGCCGGCGTCGACATGCAGTTCGACTTCGCGCAGCTCATCGCCCATGCCGCGAAGACGCGGCCGCTGTCCGCCGGCACGATCGTCGGCTCGGGCACGGTCGCCAACCAGGACACGTCGCTGGGCGCCTCGTGCTTCGCCGAGAAGCGGACGGTGGAGACGCTCGAGCACGGCAAGCCGTCCACGCCGTTCATGAGCTACGGCGACACGGTGCGCATCGAGATGCTCGACCGCGACGGCCGCAGCCTCTTCGGGGCGATCGAGCAGCGCATCGAGCCGCACGCCGGCTGACCGGCGATGCCCGCCGTCGGACGGCACGCGCCGTCCACGGCGACGCGGTAACGTGAACCGCGCACCCCACTGCCGCCGCCGCCCGTGACCGAATCCCTGCGTCTCTATTCCTACTGGCGCTCGAGCGCCGCCTATCGCGTGCGCATCGGGCTCGCGCTGAAGGGCCTGCGCTACGACATCGTGCCCGTGCACCTCGTGCGCGACGGCGGCGAGCAGCACTCGCCCGCGTTCCAGGAGACCAATCCGCAGGAACTCGTGCCGGTGCTGCAGCACGGCCACCGGCTGTTCCGGCAGTCGATGGCGATCCTGGAATACCTCGACGAGACGTGGCCCGCGCCGGCGCTGCTGCCGGCGCTCGCGCGCGACCGCGCCCGCGTGCGCGCGCTCGCGCAGCTCGTCGCCTGCGACATCCATCCGCTCAACAACCTGCGCGTGCTGCAGTACTTCGAGCACGAATGGAATGCGCCGCAGGCCGAGCGCGACGAATGGGTGCGGCACTGGATCGCGAAGGGTTTCGACGCGATGGAGGCCTCGCTCCTCGACCATCCGGCCACCGGGGAATTCTGCGAGGGCGACCTGCCGACGCTCGCCGACTGCTGCCTCGTGCCGCAGGTCTACAACGCGCGCCGCTTCGGGCTCGACATCGCGCGCTGGCCGACGATCGCGCGGATCGACGCGGCCTGCCTCGCGCTCCCCGCGTTCGACGTCGCGCGGCCGGAGCGCCAGCCCGACTGCCCGGAGGCGCAGCGCGCCGGCTGAGCCTGCGCGCCACCGCACAACGAAAGACGGCGCCCGTGGGCGCCGTCGTCGTTTCTCAGCCTTGCGTCGTCAGACGGGGCTGTAGATGTCGCCGTACGGATCGTGCTCCGCGCCCGCGCCTTCGGAGAGGCGGAACTTGAGCGCCAGGCCGTCGCGCGAGTCGGCGGCACGCAGCGCGGCCTCCATGTCGATGCGGCCTTCCTTCTGCAGCCGGAACAGGCACTGGTCGAAGGTCTCCATGCCTTCCTCCAGCGATTCCTCCATCGCCTGCTTGATCTCGTGCACCTGCCCGCGGCGCATCAGGTCGCGCACGTGCGGCGTGTTGATCAACACCTCGGTGGCCGGCATGCGGCGACCGTCGACGCCCACCACCAGGCGCTGGCTCACCACCGCGCGCAGGTTCAGCGCGAGGTTCATGAGCACGTTCTTGTGCGCGGATTCCGGGAAGAAGTTGAGGATGCGCTCGAGCGTCTGGTCCGCATTGTTCGAGTGCAGCGTCGCGAGGCACAGATGCCCGGTTTCGGCGAACGAGATGGCCGCTTCCATCGTGGTCGCGTCCAGGATCTCGCCGATCAGGATGACGTCCGGCGCCTCGCGCATCGCGTTCTTCAGCGCGTTGTGGAAGCTGTGCGTGTCGAGACCGACCTCGCGCTGGTTCACGATCGACTTCTTGTGGCGGTGCAGGAACTCGATCGGATCCTCGATGGTGAGGATGTGGCCCGACATGTTCGAGTTGCGGTAGTCGATCATCGACGCGAGCGTCGTCGACTTGCCCGAGCCCGTGCTGCCCACGATCAGCACCAGTCCGCGCGGCGAGGTGATGATCTCCTTCAGCACCTGCGGCAGCTGCAGCTCCTCGATCGAGGGAATCACGCTGCGGATCGCGCGGATCACCATGCCGACTTCGCCGCGCTGCTTGAAGACGTTGACGCGGAAGCGACCGGAGTCGGGCAGGGCGTAGGCCATGTTGAGCTCGAGGTTGGTCTCGAACTCCGGCACCTGGCCCTCGTCCATCAGCGAATAGGCGATCTTCTTGACCATGCCCGACGGCAGGCCGGTATTGCCCAACGGCTGGAGCTTGCCTTCGACCTTGATGTAGACGGGCGCGCCGGTGGTCAGAAACATGTCCGACGCGTTCTTCTCCGTCATCAGCTTCAGGAAGTAGCCGATGTCCATGCAGTCTCCTCGTATGGCCTGCGGGTTTGCGCCGGTACAGCCGGCGTGGCCACAATGACCGCGCGTCCCCACGCCACGGTCCGGGTCCCCATGCGTCCAAGCTTCGCACACCTTCGCAGCGCGCTTCTTGCCCTCGTTCTCATTGCGACGGTGCCCGGATGCGCGAGCCTGCCACCCCCGACCGGGGAACTGGCGGCGGCGCAGCAGGCGCTGGCCCGCGCGGCCCAGGCCGATGCCGAGCAGTACGCCGGCGCGGAATTCGCAGGTGCTCGATCGTCCCTGTCGCAGGCGCAGGCCGCGATGTCGGCCGGTCGCGACGAGGAGGCGCGACGCCTCGCGCTGGTCGCCGCCGCCGACGCGGACCTCGCCTATGCGCGCAGCCGCGCCGCGAGCGCCGATGCGACGCACCTGCAGAAGCTGCGCGAGGTCGCCGAGCTGCAGCAGCGCCTGGGTCTCGACGCCGATCCCGCGGTCGCGGTGCCGCCGGCTCCTTCCGATGCCGCGGGCAACCTGGCCGCACGCCTGCAGGCGCTCGCCGCCGATGCGCGCCTGGCGGGGCTCGCGGACTACGAACGCTCCGTCGCAATGCAGTCGGTCACCGCGCTCGACACGCTCAAAGGCCGCAAGCGCGCGGAGGCCGAAGCCGTGGCCGAGCGCCGCGTGCGGGCCGCCGAGCTCGCGGTCTACGCGCAGGCCCTGCAGCGCGACAACGATCGCCTGGAGCGGACCTATTCGGAGCTGCAGCTGGAAGGCTCCCGCCGCGAGGCCGCCGCCGCGCGCGCCGAGGCCGAACGGCTGCGCATGGAAGCCCAGATGCGCGCCGAGGAAGCCGAGCGTCTGCGCGAGCAGGCCGCGGAGCAGGAGCAGGCGCGCCAGCAGGCCGAGCAGGCCCTCGAAGGCGCCACAACCCAGCAGGTCGCACGCGTGTCGGCGGCCCGCGACAAGGAACTCGCGCTCGCCCGCGAGGAAGCCGAACTGGTTGCCGGCGCGAAGCTGCCGCCTGTTCGACGCGACGCGCGCGGCGAGGTCTTCACCCTCGGCGGCGATGCCTTCCCCGCAGGCTCGTCCACGCTGACCGCCGCGGCCACAGCGAGCCTCAAGGCGCTCGCGCATTACGTCGACGTCTCGCGCGCCAGCGCGGTGCGGATCGACGGGTATACGGACAGCCAGGGCGACGCCGCGGCCAACCAGGCCCTTTCACAAAAGCGCGCGGAGGCGGTTCGCCGCGCTCTGGGCGGCAGCGTGCGGGCCGACGTCGCGGGCCGGGGCGCCGCCTCGCCCGTCGCCGACAACGCGACGGCCGCGGGACGTGCGAAGAACCGTCGCGTCGAGATCGTCCTCACGCAGAAATAGCAGGTTTTCCGCGCCCTTAACGCGTTCTTTCCGCCACCTTCAGGCATGTGACGACCGACCGTCGGCCGTGCCGGACCGCTGCTTGCCCGACCCCGGATGCGGGAGTAGGTTCGAGGTGGACGGGGTCGATCGACCCCGCCGGAACGCCGGGTCGCGAGCCGTCGGCACTGCAGGCGGGCACGTCCCGGTCATCACCGTCTCCGGCGGTCGTGCCGCCGGATGCAAGTGCTGAGGAGGTTTGCATGTTCGAAGAACGGTCCGCGAACGAGCTCGACTCGCTGCTGAAGTCCAATCCCGAATTCAAGCAGCTCTACCAGCAACACAAGGAACTCGACCGGCGCGTGATGAACGCCGAGCTCGGCATCAATCCCGTCGACGACCTCGAGCTCACGCGGATGAAGCGCGAGAAACTCGCCGCGAAGGACCGGCTGGTCCGCCTCGCAGGCACCGTGACGCACTGATCCGCCGCATCCCGCGCGCCGCCGCCGCAGCCCTGCGGTGGCGGCCGCCGGGCCACATCCCGGCCCGTAGAATGGCGCGATCTTCCGGCCCCACGGATCCGCCATGCCCGTCCACCAAACCGTCCTCGAGCTGATCGGCCGCACGCCGGTCGTCAAGGCGCAGCGCCTCGACACCGGTGTCTGCGAGCTCTACTTCAAGCTCGAAAGCCAGAACCCGGGCGGCTCCATCAAGGACCGCATCGGCCTCGCCATGATCGAGGCCGCCGAGAAGCGCGGCGAGATCAAGCCGGGCGACACGCTCGTCGAGGGCACCGCCGGCAACACCGGCATCGGCCTCGCGCTCGTCGCGCAGCAGAAGGGCTACCGGCTCATCCTCGTCGTGCCCGACAAGATGAGCCGCGAGAAGATCTTCAACCTCAAGGCGATGGGCGCGCAGGTCGTGCTCACGCGCAGCGACGTCGCCAAGGGCCATCCGGACTACTACCAGGACATGGCCGCGCGCATCGCGAGCGAGACGCCGGGCGCCTACTTCATCAACCAGTTCGGCAATGCCGACAACCCGGCGGCGCACGAGTTCGGCACGGGTCCCGAGATCCTCGCGCAGATGGCGGAGGTAGGCGGACTCGATGCCATCGTCTTCGGCTGCGGCAGCTCCGGCACGATGACCGGCCTGTCGCGCTGCTTCGCCGATAAATCGCCGGGCACCGAGCTGATCCTCGCCGATCCCGTCGGCTCGATCCTCGAGGAATACATCAATCGCGGCACGCTTTCGGAGAAGAGCGGCAGCTGGATGGTCGAAGGCATCGGCGAGGACTTCCTGCCGGGCATCTCCGACTTCTCGCGCGTCAAGAAGGCGTACGCGATCGGCGACAAGGAGAGCTTCCTCACCGCGCGCGAACTGCTGGAGAAGGAGGGCATCCTCGGCGGCTCGTCGACCGGCACGCTGCTCGCCGCCGCGCTGCGCTACTGCCGCGAGCAGACCACGCCGAAAAAGGTGCTCGTCTTCGTCTGCGACACGGGCAACAAGTACCTGTCGAAGATGTACAACGACTACTGGATGCTCGACAACGGCTTCATCGAGCGCGAGCAGCACGGCGACCTGCGCGACCTCATCCTGCGCCCGTACTCGCAGCGCGACACAGTGGTGGTCGGACCGAAAGACCTGCTGGTCACCGCCTACCAGCGCATGAAGCTCTACGACGTCTCCCAGCTGCCGGTCGTGGACGGCGACGACCTCGTCGGCATGGTCGACGAATCGGACGTGCTGCTGCACGTCTACGGCGACGAGCAGCGCTTCCGCGATCCGGTATCGACCGCGATGGTCAGCAAGCTCGACAAGGTCGACGTGCGCTCGCCGATCGAGGCGCTGCTGCCGGTGTTCGACCGCGGCCACGTGGCGATCGTCACCGACGGTGCGCAGTTCCTCGGCCTGATCACGCGCATCGACCTGCTCAACTACCTGCGTCGCCGCGTGCAGTGACGACGTTCGCGCTGCCGCCGACCGCGCAGCCCGGCGATCGGGTGCCGGACGTGCGGCTGCGCTTCGCGGATGGCGAGTCGGTCCGCCTGCACAAGGCCTATGGCGGGCGGCCGATGTTCATCGCGGTACCCGGAGACGGCGCGGAGCCGTTGCCCGACGTCGACGGCGTCGATGCGCTCTGCGTGGCGCCCGTACAACCCGAGGCCCCCGCCGGCTGGCGCACGGCGACCGCCGATGCCGAGTGGTGCGCGCTGTTCGCGCCTGGCGTGGTCGAGCTCGACGCGAACTTCCGCGTAGTGAGGGTGCAAGTCGACCCCCGGCAGCGCCCCGCGCACCCCACTGCTCCATCCTTGGAGGCGGGCGCCACTGCCGCCTGCGCGCCCGTGCTGCAGATCCGCGACGTCCTCGAGCCTGCGTTGTGCCGTGCGTTGATCGCGCACCTCACCGACGCCTGCGGCGGCGGTGAGCCATCGCGCGTGCTCGTTCTCGAGGGCGACCGGGCCATCCCACGCCTGGACGCAGGCATCAAGCAGCGCCGCGAGAGTCCGATCCGCGACCCGGCGCTCGAGGCGGCGGTGCAGGCGCGACTGGCACGTCGGGTGATGCCCGAACTCGCCCGCGTGTTCCAGTTCGCCGCCAGCCGGCGGGATCCGTTCAAGCTGCTGGCGTATGCGGAAGCGGCCGGCTACTTCCGCGCGCATCGCGACAACGACACGCCCGACGTCGCCTACCGACGCTTCGCCATCTCGGTGAACCTCGACACCGAGGCTTACGCCGGCGGCGACTTCCGCTTTCCCGAGTTCGGCCCGCATCGTTATGCGCCGGCGACGGGCGGTGCGCTCGTCTTTTCGTGTTCGCTGCTGCACGAGGTTCTTCCCGTGGAACGCGGTGTCCGGCACGCGTTGACGACGTTCGTGGCGTGACGCGGGGCCCGCGCGGGACGCGGTGCTAGACTCGCCCGCGACGCTTCGAGGCTGGATTCCGCATGCATTCCGACGATTCGCGCACGCCCGGTCTGGGCACGCTCGCCATCCACGCCGGCCAGTCGCCGGATCCCAGCACCGGCGCGGTGATGACGCCGATCTACGCGACGTCGACGTACGTGCAGTCGAGCCCCGGCGAGCACCAGGGCTTCGAGTACTCGCGCAGCCACAATCCGACCCGCTTCGCCTACGAGCGTTGCGTCGCGGCGCTGGAAGGCGGCACCCGCGGCTTCGCGTTCGCCTCGGGCCTGGCGGCGACGTCGACGATCCTCGAGCTGCTCGACACCGGCAGCCACGTCATCGCGATGGACGACGTCTACGGCGGCACCTACCGCCTGTTCGAGCGCGTGCGCCGGCGCAGCGCGGGGCTCGACTTCAGCTGGGTCGACCTGACCAATCCGGCGGCGTTCGAGGCCGCGATCCGCCCCGAGACGAAGATGGTCTGGATCGAGACGCCGACCAATCCGCTGCTCAAGCTGGTCGACATCGCGGCCATCGCCGCGATCGCACGCGCGCGGGGCCTGATCGTCGTCGTCGACAACACCTTCAGCTCCCCGATCCTGCAGCGCCCGCTGTCGCTCGGCGCGCACATCGTCATGCATTCGGCGACCAAGTACCTCAACGGGCATTCCGACATGGTCGGTGGCATGGCGATCGTCGGCGACGACGAGGGCCTCGCCGAGCAGATGACCTTCCTGCAGAACGCCGTCGGCGGCGTGCAGGGCCCGTTCGACAGCTTCCTCGCGCTGCGCGGCCTGAAGACGCTGCACCTGCGGATGAAGGCGCACTGCGAGAACGCCATGGCGCTCGCGGAATGGCTGCAGTCGCATCCGGCGATCGAGCGCGTGATCTACCCGGGCCTTGCGTCGCATCCGCAGCACGACCTCGCCAAGCGCCAGATGGACGGGTTCGGCGGGATGGTGACGATCTTCGTGAAGGGTGGGCTGGACGCCGCGAAGCGCTTCTGCGAGCGGACCGAGCTGTTCGCGCTCGCCGAGTCGCTGGGCGGCGTGGAGAGCCTCGTCAACCACCCGTCGATCATGACGCACGCCTCGGTGCCGCCGGAGCGGCGCGCACAGCTCGGCCTGTTCGACAACCTCGTGCGCCTGAGTGTCGGCGTCGAGGATGTCGAGGATCTCAAGGCGGACCTGTCACGGGCTCTCGGGACCGCTTGAAACGGATGCCGTAGCGACGCGCCAGGCGGCGCGTTGCACGTGTGAGCAGCAGTCGGGCCGACACGCGGGCGAATGCACCGGGGGGCGCGTACTCGCCCGAAAAGACGTGTTCGGGATGGGGCGCGACCGGAGGTGGCGGCACGCCGAGGAAGCTGCAGATCCGCGTCACGACGTCAGCGGGCGAGTGCCTCAGATCCTCGCTTGAAACGACGAGGACCTGCGATGCGGGGAAACGCGCGTACAGCGCGTCCAACTGATCGACATACCGGCCGCGCCGCAGGTAACTGTGCGTGCGCAGTGGGGAGGCGTCGCTGAAGTCGTCACGATGGCCCGCCAATCGCAGGGGTTCCAGCCAGAAGGCCGCAGCCATGGGCCATCGCTCGAGGCCGCGCCGCCGCTCCATGTGGTACTGCGAGATCGCCCGCTCGACGGGATCGCGCAGCAGCACGATCCAGCGCATGTCCGGGTTGTAGCGCGCAACGCGGTCCATGAGCCGGGGATGGAAGACGTAGATCGGCGTGGCGTCCCCGTGCATCGCGTCAGGATCCGCGTCGAAGTGTGCCGCGAAGCGATCGTCGACCTCCCGGGCGCTGCAGGCATCGTCGAAGTCGGGCGCATCGAAGACATGCGCTTCCTTGTCGCGGGGAAGCCGCAATGCCGGATGGCGCGAAAGGTAGCGCGCCAGCGCCGTCGTTCCGGCTTTCTGCACACCTCCGATCAGGAAGCGAACGCGGGGTTTCATCCGCCGGCGATTCCGTTCCGGGCGCCGGCCACGCGAGCAAGCTCGTCGCGGTCGTACCAGCGCGTCCAGGCGCCCTCGTGCTCGAGCAATGCGTCGACCGTGCGCGGGTCCCGTTCGAGCGGGTAGTCCCTACTTGCGTTTCGGCTTTCCAGCTGCGGACAAATTCGCGGCACCAAGCCGGTGGCCGCGTACAGGGCCGCGCCGCTGCTCGCGACGATGTCTTCGTAACGAAGCACGCGCTCGGGGGGCAGCGTCGCGAAGCGGGCGAAAAACCAGTCCATGAGGATCAGCTGCCGCTCGCCTTCGGTAGCGCACGCGTCCAGTCGGGCCTGCAACGAGGGGTCGAGGCGCTCACCCGCCGGCGCGCGCCCGCGGCTCACCGGCAGGTCCAGCGACCACCACGATCCGAGGGCGGCCACGGGATTCCGCACGACCGCATACGTTTCGAAACGGCTTGCGAGTTCCGGAAGCAACGCCGCGAAGGCTGCGTTGTGCTTGACGACCATCGTGAAATCCGGGGACGGTCGTGGCACCTCGATCCAGCCGGGGGCGACCAGCGGCGTGCGGCGTCCGAGCGCATCGGGCGGCCCGAACGGGTTGTCGGGCACGATGCCGCCCGCGTGTTTGCTGGCCGCGCGGCCGTCGCGCAGGAGACCCTCCCGCGTCCGGCTGAAGAACGTCGCGATCTCCACGAGCGCCGGCGCCTCGTCGGTCGGCAGCGTCATGACGTCCATCGGTTCGAAGAGACTCACCGTGTCGACGCAGTCGCCCAGCAGCCGACAGGCCAAGGTGGTCCCGCCCCGTGGCAAACCGGTCAATGCGAGCTGTCGCCCCATCACGACGTCCACAGCTCGTCGAGCCGGTCCAGGACGGCGTGGACGGCGGAACGCTCGCGTGCGACGGAGAATCGCGCCGCGGTCTGGCGCCCTGCACGGGCGAGCTGCGCGCGCCGCTGCGGATCGTCCAGGTCGCGCACGGCATCGACCAGCGCCTCCAGTTCCAGGGCGGGCGCCAGTGCGTTGGTCCCGTGATCCAGGTAATCGCGGTTCCCCACGCAGTCGGGGATCACCGCGGCGACGCCCAGGGCCATTGCCTCCAGGCCCGGCAGGAAGAATCCCTCCGCGTCGAACGGCAGCATGACGGCGCGCTCCGCATCGGCGAGGCGACCGAGGAAGGAGGCCCGGTCGGTCCACGCGATCGCAAGGTCGACATCGCGCCCATCAGCGCGCAACCGTTCCGCGAGCGCAGCGCCGAGTTGCGGTTGTTTGGCCGCCGCGATGAAGATCCGTCCGGGAACCGACGCTTTGCGCGGAAGCCCGGGCAGCTCGAGGCCTGCCTCGATCGTGATGACGGGTCCGTTGACGCGGCCCGTCGCGATGATTGCGTCCGCGACGGGACGACTCACGCAGACGCGGACCGCGCGGCGCGACAGGAAGTTGAAAAGCGGTTCCGCCGGGTCTGCATGACGCACGCCCTGCACCAGGTTCAGCACGGGGCGCCCGGGTCGGTCGTCCGGAACCGAGGACCAGTCCGAGCCGGCGAGCAGGAGCACGTCCGCCTGCTCGGGCCGCCACGCGCTTGCGACATCGACGCCGGTGCGACGCCACGGATTGTCGGCGTCGACGCTGCCTTCGGTGAAGTAGATCCGGGCGGCGAACTCAGGGTGCGCATCGACGTGCCCGAAGTAGTCGAACACCTTTCCGTGGCCGCCGCTGTAACCCCGGAAGTCGCGATGGAACCAGACTTCGCGCATCACTCGACGTCGATGGTCATCGGAACCGGGAACAGGCCGGTGAACATGGCGCGACAGTCATCGACGATTTCGAACGACAGTGAACCCTCCTGGCGCGACAGGACGGTCGTCTGGTCGAGCGTCGGCGCGTCTACGACACGCGTGCGAATGCGATAGATCCCTTGCTGGAAGATGGCGTCCAGGTGCACGCGCACTTTCCGGTCAGCCGCGTCGCCCGTGGTCGCCGGCAAGGCGATGCGTCGGCCGGTCAATTGCAGCCCCTTGCCGTCCATGACGTCCACGATCAGGGCGGGATGCAGCAGCGCGGGGCCGAGGCGCAGTTTGAATTCGATTTCGAGCGGATCCCCGTGGCGCAGCGTCGCGTGGCGCGTGCCGTTGACGCTGGCCTCGCTCACCCGCGCGCTCTCGCTGCCGTACCCGTCCTCGAGGCGTTCGATGCGCGCTTCCCGGTGGTTCTGGGACTGCGCGATCGCGCACCGATGGATCCGCAGGAGGTATTCCGTGATGACCTCGTCGGGTAGGCCTTCCATGACGATTCGACCGCGTTCGAGCAGCATTGCCCGATGGCAGAATGCCTTGACGGCGTTCAGGTCATGCCCGACGAACAGCAGCGTCGTGCCCTGCGCGAGGATCTCTTCGATCTTCGCCATTGCCTTGGCCTGGAAGGCGGCGTCGCCGACCGCGAGTGCCTCGTCGACGATCAGGATGTCGGGCTGGGTGTGCACGAGGACGGCGAAGGCGAGCCTCACCACCATGCCGGAACTGTAGGTCTTCACCGGTTCGTCGACGTAGTCGCCGATGTCCGCGAACGCGATGATGTCGGCAAGGCGCGCTTCGATATAGGCGCGGTCGAGGCCGAGGATGGCCGCGTTGATCTGGATGTTCTCGCGCCCGCTCAACTCCGGATTGAACCCCGAACCGAGCTCGAGCAGGGCGGCCACGCGGCCGTGCACGCGAATGCCTCCGGAAGTCGGCGGCAGCACGCCGGCGACGATCTGAAGCAGGGTGCTCTTGCCGCTGCCGTTGAGGCCGACGATGCCGAGCGCCTCGCCCCGCGCCAGTTCGAAGCTGACGTCCGACAGCGCTTCATGCACGTGCACGCGGTTCCGCGCATGCGCCTGGATCCGTGCGCCAAGTGATGCGGAGAAAAACGAGGTCAGGCGCCCGACGCGGTGCAGCGCGGGCGCGGTGAGGCGGGCCGCGGGACTGGGCCACATGCGGTACGTCTTGCCGATGCGCTCGACCAGGAGTGCGGGAGGCGCGTTCGACATCATTCGTCCGGCGGGGAAAACGGCCGCATTGTAAGCCGTGGGCCGAGGTCGGCGACGGCGGTCGCGGCGCCGGACGTTGGTCCGTGGCGTGCTTCTGCGACACGCATGGCAGCGTTCTTGGGCCTGGATCGGGTGGCGCGTCCACCTGAACATCCCGGCGACGCCCCACGGGGGCGTCAAACAGACAAAAAAAGAGGGCGGCCGAAGCCGCCCTCCCGGTGCTGCTACCGCGACCCGATTACGGGGTCGGCGGGGTGTAGCCTTCGAACGTGTCGTTGATCAGCTGCTCGCCACGGCTGTCGGCGTCGGTCAGGTTGGTGACCGTGCCGTCCGTCGCGTTGCGGTTCAGGCTCTGCACCGCCATGCCGGCGAACTCACCGGTGACGAACAGGCGCCACTTGCCAGCGCCGTCGCCCAGCGAACCCGTCAGACCCTTGGCGGCATTGCCGGCCTCGAGGTCGTCGGAGTTGACCTGCATCGACTTCAGCGCGCCGAGGTTGAAGCTGATCGGACCACGCTTCACGCCGTTGTCGTCGATACCGACGATCGTGACGCGGCCAGCCGTGTTGCTCTGGTTGATCACGCGAACGAACGACTGCGCGGTCGAGTTACCGGCCGGGTTGACGTTGTACACGCGGACGACCGAGCCGTTGTACTGCAGCGGCAGCAGCGAGCAGGCGTTGCCCGTGACAACCGGGGTGCCGGTACGCGTGAACGCGGTGCGGACCGAGACGGCCGTGGCGTCGATCACCGTCGTGTTGCCAGCCGCGACCGTGCCGCAGAGGAACAGCGTGGTGCCAGTGGCGGTGACGCCGGCCTGGGTGCCCGTGTACGTGAACGTCGCGGTGTTGGTCGCGGCGTTGTACGTCTCGGTGGTCGTGATCGGCGTCGCGCAGTTCGAGGTCGACGACAGGAACAGGTCGTTGCCCGCCGCGTAGAAGGCACCGAAGTTGCCCGACACGGTCGAGGTGAACGAGTCCGTACCCGTGTAGCTGAACGAGCCGAACGCCGGGTCCTTCGTGATCTTCACCGAGCCGAGGTTGATCGAGCCCGAATCCAGCAGGCCGATCTCGCCGGTCGAGGAGAAGTACGTCTTCGACGGATGGGTCGGGCTCTGGCCGACGTCGATGCGCTTCGTGGTCTCGCCGACGGTCGCGTCGCAGCCCAGGACGACCGGGTTGCCCGACTCCAGCACGGCGCTCGTATCGGTGCCGATGGAGTTGGCGCCGACCGGGTCGATGAAGTTCATCTGGACGCGGACCTGGTTACCGGCGGTCTGCAGGTTCGTCAGGTTCGTGAGCTTCAGGCCGTCGATACCGACGATTTCGCCCGGCACGATGCCCGGGACCGGCGAGACGCTCGGCGGCTGGACGTTGAAGACGACGAAGGTGTCGCCGGCGTTGCCGCCCGCGGCGATCGTGACGGTCCAGCCGGCCGGCAGGTTGTCACCCGCCAGGTTGGCGTCGCCCGCGAAGGCGCCGGCGGCGAACTTCGCGCCGTCGAGCAGCGAGAGGCGGACGTTGAAGCCGGAGGTGCGGCCGAGGATGAAGTCACCCGGCTCGACGATCGCCTGCACTTCCTGCGTCATCGTCACGACCGAGCTCGCGCTGGTGATGTCGGCGGTCGCGATCTTTTCCGGGGTCTTGTCGCCCGCGGTGTACAGCAGGTAGGCGCCGGCCGTACCGGCCATGCCCAGGCCGGCCACGAGGGCGACGGCGAGGGCGTTCTTCTTGATGGACATTTTTTTGTAGCTCCTGTCAGGAATTTTGAATCGTTCGTACACAGCCCGAACCTGGTTGCCCGCAATCGCCTGGTACCAGGAGGCTATCGCCTGGCAACCAGTTGTCTCAGGCCTGGATGTCAGGTCGAAGACAAGCGGGGGGCCTCTCCCGCTTCTCTCCGCTCCCGGAGACGCTCCAGCTGTGCCGCGCGAAGTTAACCCAGCGTTTAGGTAACGTCAACGCGTTCAGGCTGAACCGTTCCTTGACAACCAAGGTGCATTCGCCGCCATCCCGCGTGACGAATGAGTCGAGGCGAGCAGACTTACACTGTGGATTCACCTTAGCGGAAGGACGCCTTTTTGGAACGGATCACCCTGGCGGCGTCCCCGCCCGCCCGGCGGCCCCCGGGCTTCTGGCGCCATCGCGACCTGATCCTCGTCCTGACCCGGCGCGAACTCTCCGGACGCTACCGCGGCTCGGCGCTCGGCTATTTCTGGGCCGTGGCCACGCCGCTGCTCATGCTGGGGGTGTACACGCTGGTCTTCGGCGTGGTGCTGCCGGCCCGCTGGCCGACTGCCGCGCAGGACGGCGGCATGGCCGGGTTCGCACTCCGGCTGCTCGGTGGCCTGCTCCTGCACAGTTTTCTGGCGGAGTCGCTCAGCCGGGCGCCGCTCGTGGTGGTCTCGCAACCCAATTATGTGACGAAAGTGGTGTTCCCCCTCGAGGTGCTGGGCTGGGTCGACGTCCTAGCCGCCGGTTTCCACACCGCCGTGGGAATCGCCCTTCTCGTCGTGGTGAACGCGATCTGGGGAGCGGGCCTCGACCCGTCGCAGCTTGCGTTGCCCCTCATCCTGCTGCCCCTGGCGGCTGCGGTGCTCGGTCTGGTCTGGATCCTGGCCGCCTTGGGCGTCTACGTGCGCGATCTCGCCCAGGCGATCGGCCCCATGCTGATGATGCTGATGTTCCTGGGCCCCGTCTTCTATCCCCGAAGCGCGATGCCGGCCCGGATGCAGGACTGGCTCTTGCTGAATCCGGTGACGATTCCGATCGAGCAGGCCCGGCGCGTCCTGTTCGACCACGCGTGGCCCGACTGGGGCATGCTGGCGGGCTACATGCTGGCGTCCGTGTTGCTCTTCGTGGCCGGCCGCCGCGTATTCCATGTCCTGAGAAGCGGATTCGCGGATGTCCTCTGAACTCGCCGAGCCTTCCTTCCGTCGACTCGGCGAGCTGCTGCTCGACGGCCAGCTGGCCGCGGAGGCGGACATCGAGCGGGCGTTGGCCTTGCAGGAACAACTCGGAGGCCGGCTCGGCAGCGTGCTGACCCGGCTCGGGGCCCTGAGCGAGGACAATCTGCTCCAGGTGCTGTCCAGCCAGCTGGGCCTGCCGGTCCTCGGGCAGGACGTGCCGCTCCCCGACGTGGCCGCCGTGCGCTCGACCGCCGCCTTGGTCCCGGCCGGCCTGGACTGGTCCCTGGATCAGCAGGTCCTGCTCTGGATCGACGACGCGGGCGTGCTCTGGTGCGGCTCGCGCGATCCGATCCAGCCCTCGCTCGCGGACGGGCTTCGGCATGCCTTTCCCGGGCGGCCGGCCCGGCTCGCGTTGTGCCGCGCGCAGGATCTCGAGCGACTGCTCGATGCGGTGGCCCGGTCGGCGGCCGAGGAGACGTCCGCCGGCACCGACGTGGACCACCTCCGCGAGATGGCGGAGGAGGCGCCCGTCGTCGAATTGGTCAACAACCTGCTTGCCCAAGCGGTCGAACAACGGGCGTCCGATATCCATCTGGAGCCGCAGGAGCGCGAGTTCGCGGTGCGCTTCCGCATCGACGGCGTGCTGCACACCCGGCTGAACCTGCCGCGGCAGCGGTACGATGCGGTCGCATCGCGCCTCAAGCTGATCTCCGGAATGGACATCGCCGAGCGCCGCCTTCCGCAGGACGGCCGCCTGTCGGCCCGCGTCGGCGGGCAGGAGATGGACGTGCGCATGTCCGCGTTGCCGGGGGTCCACGGTGAATCGATCGTGATGCGCCTGCTGCCCAAGGAACGCCGGGAGCTCGGACTGGAGCGGCTCGGTTTCGAGGCGGACCACCTCGCGCTGCTGCAGGAGTGGACGGCGGAGGCGCACGGCATCGTGCTCGTTACGGGTCCGACCGGTTCCGGCAAGTCGACGACGCTCTATGGCGCGCTCGCAGCGGCAAACGATGGACTGAAGAAGATCATCACCGTCGAGGATCCCGTCGAGTTCCAGATCCCGGGCATCACCCAGGTGCAGGCGCACTCGGACATCGGCCTCAGCTTTGCGAACGCGTTGCGATCGATCCTTCGACAGGATCCCGACGTGATCATGATCGGCGAGATCCGCGACCTCGAGACCGCAGAGATCGCCGTGCAAGCGGCGCTCACCGGCCACCTCGTGCTGTCGACGCTGCATACGAACGATGCGATCAGCGCGTTCACGCGCCTGATCGACATGGGGGTCGAGCCGTTCCTCGTCGCGACGCCGGTGCGCGCGGTCCAGGCGCAACGACTCGTGCGTCGCCTGTGCCGGGCATGCGCCCGACCGGCGACGATGGGGCGCGCGATCGAACTCGAGGCCACGGCGCTTGCCGCGAAGGTGCTTCCCGGACTTGCGGCCGACTGGCGCGAGCCCGTGGGCTGTGCGGCCTGCATGGGAACCGGCTACCGGGGCCGAATGGGCATCTATGAAATGGTGCCGGTGACGGAGGCGATGCAGGACCTCATCGTCGGGCGCGCCAGCGTGAACGAGATGAAGGCCCTCGCGCGTTCGCAGGGACATCGTTCGCTGCGGGACGACGGCCTGTTGAAGGCGTGGCGCGGCGAGACCACGCTCGAGGAAGTGTTGAGGGTGACGGGGACCTGACGTGAGGCGTTTCGCGTACCAGGCCATCAACAGCGAAGGCCGCCCCATCGAAGGCGTCCTGCGCGCGCCGAGCGACCGGGCCGCCGCCCGCCAGCTCGAGCGGCGGGGGCTCACCGTGGTGGCGGTCGACGAGGACGGCGCGGCCACCGGCGCTCGCGGGCGACCGCGCGCGCTCGGTCGCGAAGACGTGATGCTCGCGCTGCAGGAACTGGCGACCATGCTGCAGTCGGGCGTGCCGATCGCGGAATCGGTGCAGTCGCAGTCGCTGTCGTCCGCCCACCCGCGTATCCGCGAGGCGTTCGCGGGGATGTCGCGCGAACTGCAGCGGGGCCAGGCTTTCTCGGCGGCGCTCGGGCGCAGCGGATTGCCGCTGCCCGAGTACGTAGGACAGCTGGCGCGTGCCGGCGAGATGACCGGCGAGCTCGGGCGCGCGCTCGCGGACGCGACGGCGCAGATGGACTACGAGCACCGGCTTCGCGCGGAGATGCGCAATGCGATGATCTATCCGACTGTCCTCGTCGGTGCGGGCGCGCTGGCGGTGTCCATCATGTTCGTGTTCGTCGTGCCCAAGTTCGCGATGTTGCTCAAGCGTGCCGACGACCTGCCATTCCTCGCCTGGGCCGTGCTGGGCACGGGCGTCTGGTTCCGTGCGCATTACCTGCTCGCGCTCGGCGGGCTGGCCGTCGCGATCGGCGGCGCCGTGTTCGCCTCGCGCAACGGCGCGGTCCGCGAGCGCGCGCTGGACACCGCGGCGCGCCTGCCCGTGGTCGGGCCATGGATCGTCGAGTCGGACACGGCGCGCTGGGCGAAGGTCCTGGCCGCGCTGCTCGGCAACCGGGTTCCGCTCCTGCGGGCGCTCGAACTCGCGCGTGGTGGCGTCGCGATTCCGGGCCGGCGTGCCCGCTTCGACGAGGTCGCCCGCGCGGTCCGGGGTGGCAGTGGCCTCGCCGACGCGCTGGAGGACCACGAAGTCCTCAACGCGACCGCCTACAACCTCGTGCGCGTGGGTGAAAAGTCCGGGCGCCTGGCCGCCATGCTCGCCTCGCTCGCCAAGCTCTACGAGGAATCCGGCCGCGGTCGGATGAAGCGCGTGCTGATCCTGATGGAGCCGGCCGCGATCCTCGTGATCGGCTCCGTGGTCGGCACCATCATCCTCGGCGTCATCCTCGCCATCACCAGCGCCAACGATCTCGCCATCTGAAGAGGCTTCCATGAAAGTGTCCCGCGCCGCCCGCCAGTCCGGCTTCACCCTGCTCGAGATGATCGTCGTGCTGGTCATCATCGGTTTGATCATGGGCCTCGTCGGGCCGCGCCTGTTCGGGCAGGCCGAAAAAGCCAAGGTGCAGACCGCGAACACGCAGGTGAAGATGCTCGGCGGCGCCGTGCAGACACTGCGGCTCGACATCGGGCGCCTGCCCACCAAGGACGAGGGCCTGAAGCTTCTGGTCGAGCGTCCCGCCGAGCCCAAGGCCGCGCGCATGTGGGCGGGTCCGTACCTGGAGGAAGGGCTGCCGGACGATCCGTGGGGCAATGCCTACCAGTACGAGCCGACCGCGAGCGGGGCCAAGGCCTTTTCCCTGTGGTCGTACGGTGCGGACGCGAAGCCGGGCGGAGAGGGCAACGATGCCGACGTCGGCAACCTGCCCACGCGCTGAGGTTCGCGGGTTCACCCTGCTCGAGCTCGTGGTCGTCCTGACGATCATGGGCCTCGCCGCTGCCATGGCGGCGCCGAGCCTGTTTCGCAGCATCGAAAGCTGGCGCGCGCGCGACGCCGTCGAGGCGCTGCGCGACCAGATGCACGGACTGCCCGCGAAGGCGCGCTCCAGCGGACGGTCCATCGTGCTCGGCGAAACGAAGGACCCGCCTCCGTTCGACGTGCAACCGGGCTGGACCGTCGCGATTCCCCGGCCGTGGACGGTGCGCGCCAACGGCTACTGCGAAGGCGGCGAGGTCGCGTTGTCGCAAGGTGCCCGCACGTGGACGCTCCGGGCCAGCGCGCCATTCTGCGACGTCGAGGCGCTGCCGTGACCCGACGTCGCGCGCACGGCTTCACGCTGCTGGAAGCGATCGTCGCGATGGTGATCTTCAGCCTCGGCGCGGTCGCCCTGTACGGGTGGCTCGCCACCAACATCAGGACCCTGGACCGCGTGCAGGCCAGTCGCGACCGCGCGGCCGTGACCACGGCCGCCCTCGACGTCGTACGGCGCGTCAACCCGATGCAGAACCCCACCGGCGGCCGTGACGCCGGCGACCTGCGCGTGGAGTGGGCGTCCCGCGCCCTCCAGCCGCCGAAGCGGGCCGTGACGCAAGTGGGCGTGGTGACGCCGTTTCTGGTCGGCCTGTACGAGCTGCGGGTCCGCGTGCTGCGCCGGGGCACCGAAGTGGAAGTCTTCGACGTCCGGCAGGTCGGCTATCGCGACGTGGGCGGCAACGTGGAGGACGACGAGTGAATCGTCGCGCCCGCGGGTTCACGCTGATGGAGAGCCTCGTCGTCCTCGTGATCGTCTCGCTCACCACGGCGGCGATGTTCCAGATGCTGGGGACCTACCGGATCGCACGGGAGCGCGTGGCCGCGCAGGCCGCCGGCATCGATCGCGGCGCCCTCGTGCAGGCGTGGTTTACCGACAGCATCCACGGTCTGCTGGCCGTCGAATCCGCTCCCGCGCGCGGCACCTCCGAGAAGCTCGCGGTCACCACGCTCAATCCGCTCTTCGGGACGCCGGGTGCCCCCGCGGACGTCGTCTGGGAGATCGTTCGCGAACGCGACGGCTGGGCGTTGCGCTATACCGAGGACGGGAAGCCGCGCTGGACGGCACCGCTGGAGGCGACGGACGCGCCGCGATTCGCCTACTACGCCGCCGATGGCAGCATGTCCGCGCAGTGGCCTCCGGGGGTCGGCGAGCAGACGCCGCTGCCCGCATCGGTCGCGCTGGTCCGCGACGCGCATGTCGATGTCGCGTCGGTCTTGGGACCGCTCGAGCCGAGGCGCGACATCTCCGAGATGGAACAGGAATGAGGACGCCGACGCGCCGGCCGGAGGGCTTCGTGCTGGTCCTGGTACTCGGGATCCTGGTGATCCTGTCATTGCTGGCATCCGGCGTCGCCTTGACCGCGGGCCGGCTGCGGGACGAGGAATTGGCCCGGCAGGACGAGCTCCGTGACGCGCGCGACATGGCCGACACGCGCGCGACCGTGACCTATCTGATGCTCACGCAGAGGCGCACCTTCGGCGGTCTGACCGTGGACGCGCGCGTCGCACTGAGCGAGGACGAGCGCGTCGGCGCGGGCGACGGCGAGGAGCCGACGTCCCTGATGCCGAACGGAAACGAGATCACGCTGGACGGTACGGCGTATGCCGGGGTCGGCGACGTCCGCTTCGCCCTGCAGGACGATCGCGGGCGCCTGCCCGTGAACTGGGTGCCGGCCCTGTTGATCGGGCGGTATCTCGCCACGAAGGACGCGGCGGACACGTCGGCGACCACGCTGGTGAGCCTGCTCGCCGACTATCAGGACACGGACGACATGTACCGCCTCAACAGCGCCGAAAAGGAAAGGTATCTAAGCGAAGGGCGGCGCCCGCCCACGAATCGCACGCTGCTCACGCCGCTCGAGCTGCGCCGGGTGATCGGCTGGGACAAGGCGCTGGCGGGCCGCGACGATGCCACACTAGTCCGTACGCTCACGACCGTCCGTTCGGCCTCCCTCAACGTGAACACCGCGGCGCCCGAAGCGCTGCAGGCCATCCCGGGCGTCGATGCGGACGCGGCGCGGCGCATCGTGGACGCCCGCCGGCTCCGGCCGTTCACGTCGCTCGCGGCGGTGTACCAGGTGCTGGGCACGGTGCCGGGCGATGAGGGACTGCTGTCCCTGTATCCTATGGACTCCGGCACCCTGGCGCTTTCGTCGCCACGGGGAGGGGCCACCCGTGTACTGCACTGGACGCTGACCCCGTTCGATCGGGGCGGTCGGCCCTGGCGCGAGGACTACGAATTTGCGCTTCCAACAGATGATCGAGCGGGCGAGGGCGTGGTCCGCGCAAGCCCGGCGAAGATTTTCACCCGGTCGGAAGCTCCGGCGCCTTGACGGCGTCGCGTCGCTGCGCCCGGGCAACGGGATCCCGGACTGGGTGGTCGCCCGTGGATGGTGTGCCTACACCGTGCTCGACGGCGGCGGCGTTCCCCCGGCGCGGCGGAAGGCGTTCGCGCTCGGCCAGGCGCGTCGATGGGTGCCGTTTTCCGATCCGGCATTCCACGTCGAATGGATCGGCGATCGCGCGATGGTCTGGGCATGGTCGCTCGCCGCTGTGCTCGCGCCCGCGCGCGACGCCGACGAGCGCGCACCGCGACGCATGCTCCCGGAGTCCCTCTATCGCGGAAGCGCGCTTGCGACCGGCGCCGAGCTCGTCGCGATGGACGAGGGCGTCGAGGCGCGCGCGTGGCGCGACGGCGTGCTGCTGGCCAGCACATGGTGGCCCGCGGCTCCGGACCTCGTCGTCTGGAACGGGTTTCGCCGGGGTGCCGGGCTGCCGGCGACCCACGAAGTACCGACTCCGCAGGCGGCTCCGCTGGACGATGCGGGCTGGGCGCGCCGCGCGGCGGGCGGTTCCGTCGATTTCGGTCGGTATCGCACGACGCTCGTGCCGGTCGCCCTGGGGCTGGCCGTTGCGGTGCTGTGCGCGCCTGTCGGTTCGACCCTGCGCATCCTGGCGGAGCGCGCGCGGATCGACCGCGCCATCGCGCGGCAGGATGCTCTCGTCCACGACATTCGCGTCGCGCGCGAAGCCGCCGAGCGCGATTCCGCCGTCGCCGGCCAGCTGCTCGCCCTGCGCCCTCCCGCCGGCCAGGTCCGGTTGCTGTCGGCGCTCGTGCAGGGTCTGCCCGCGGGCTGGAAGCTGCTCGAATGGCGGATGCCGGACCCGAGCTCGCTTGAGGCCGTGGTCCAGATTCCCTCCGGCGACCCGCGCGCGCTCGTGCGTACCCTCGAAGGCTCGCCGGCACTGGAAGCCGTCAGCGTCAACATCGGGCAGCGGCCCGACGAGATGGTGATCAAGGCGACCGTCGCGGGAGACGGATCGTGAGCGCGTTGTCGGGTCCGTTCGATGGCCTCGTCCGCCAGTTGCGCGCGAACCCGCGCCTGCGCGTTGCCGTCGCATTGATCGGCCTGCTCGTTGGGGTCTACGCGCTGCTCGCGCTCGTCGACCTGCGCGCGCACGTCGCGGCCGACTACGCCGAGCGCGTTGCGGATATGCGCAGCCTGCGTGCCCTCGCCGGACAGCCGGAATGGCTCGATCGCGCACAGGCGGCGTCGCGACTGCGCAAGGGACTCGAGGCCCAGATCGGGCAGGTGGCCACCGTGGGCATCGCGGAAGCCGAGGTCCAGGCGTGGGCGCGCGACCGCGCGGCCGCGGTCGGCGGGCAGGCGCAGGTCAGCGCGCAGGCCCCGGCGGAAGTCGAGGGCACCGCCGGGCTCTGGCGCGTGCCGGTCGTCGTCTCGGGCACGGCCGATCCGGCCCAGGTGGTGCAGCTGATGCATGCGATCGACTCGTCGGCGCGCTTGGCGGTCGTCGAACAGGCCAGCGTCCTCAATCGTGAGAACCGGACGTTCTCGCTGACCGTGGCGTTCTACTACCGCATCCAGGGAGCCTCCGATGTGGCGCCCTGACATCTTCAACCGCCACCGCATGCCCGCCGCCCTCGCGGCGGGTGCGGTGCTTGGCCTCGCAGCCGGTGCGCTGTTTCCACCGCCGGCCGCCACGGCGCGCGTCACCCCGCGCCACGGGTGGCGCGTGCCGGGCGTCGAGGCGGTCGCGCGCGTCGACGAGGCGGAGTTCGCGCGGGTGCGGTCGGCGCCCATCTGGGGGGCGACAGCCGCCGGCGGCGACACCGTTAAGGCGGCGTCGTGGAGACTTGTCGGTATCATGAATATTCCCCAGCCCGTTGCCCTGGTCAGTGCCGGCAGCGGCCCCGAGGTGCTGCAGCTCAAGGTCGGCGATCCCTTGCCCGACGGGAGCGCGCTTCGCTCCGTCGACCCGAACGGCCTGACCTTCGTCCGCGACGGCTGCGCCTTCGAACGAACCCTGTACTCGGCGACGGACTCGCCAATCGACGGCTCGTGTGCCGCCTCCCAGCCCGCGGCAGCGGCCAAGACTCCGGATCAGCCTGCGAAATGAAAACCCTGCGCTATGTTCCCGTCGTAGGCGCGCTCGTGCTCGCCTCCTGCGCCCAGCCCGTGCGCGTCGACGTGCCGCCTCCCGTGGAGTCGCCTCGCAAGGACGTGGCGGCGCCGGCCGACGTCGCCCTGATCGGCGAGCCCGGCCGCCGTCCGACGAGCCTGCAGCAGTCGCAGACGCCCGAGCCGCCCAGTGGCGGCCCGGCAATTTCGGGCGTCACCGCGACCATGGGCACGCCGCCGCTGCGCGGCGATCCGATCAACGTCAACATCGAGGCCGTTCCCGTCCCGACGTTCATCAACGAGTTCTTCGGCAACGTGCTGAAGGTGTCGTTCCAGATGGATCCGGCGGTCGCGAAGATGAGCGACCTCATCACGTTGCGCACCTCGGGACCGCAGTCGCCGCAGAATTTCTACAGGCTCGCCACGCGCGTGCTGCAGACCTACGGCGTCTCCACGTCGTACGAGGGTGGGCGGCTGTTCTTCACCCAGGGCGCCAAGGGCACCGCGTTCGAGCCGCCGCTGGTCATGAGCGGGCGGGCACTGCCCGACGTGCCGGTCTCGCACCGCCCGGTGTTCCAGCTCATCGAGCTGCAGTCGGTGCGCACCTCCGACGTCAACCAGTGGCTGCGCACCGCGTTCAAGACGGATGCGCTCGAGATCCAGGACGACCTCAACCGCAATGCGGTCGTCCTGTACGGTCGGCCCGACATCGTCGCCCAGGCCGCTGCCGCGATCCGCGTTCTCGATCGCCCGTACATGCGAGGGCGTGTCAGCACGCGCCTGGAACCCGCGTTCGTGTCCGCCGACGAACTCGGCCGACGTCTCGTCGACGTCCTCACCGCCGAAGGCTACGGCGCATCGCTGCACACGGGTGCGGGCGTGGTGCAGAGTGCTTCGGTGATCGTGCTGCCGATCGCCTCGGCGAACACCGTGGTGGTCTTCGCCGCGGAGCGTGCGGTGCTCGACCACGCGATCGAATGGGCGCAGACGATCGATCGCCCGAACCCCACGGCCAGCGGCAACAGCCTCTTCTACTACCAGGTACAGAACACGCGTGCCGAGGACATCGTCGCCACGCTGGGCGGCGTGCGCAATGCCGCGAGCAATGCGGCCGCGGCACAGTCGGTGTCCGGACAGACGATCACCGCCGGTGCACCCGCGCCGACCGCGACGACGGCCGTTGCGCCGGGCGCGAGTGGCGGCGCCGCGGTGGCCGGCGCCGCGCAGCTGGTGCTCGACGCGCCGCGTAACGCGATCATCTTCCAGGGGACCGCGGCGGAATGGTCGCGACTTCTGCCGCTCGTCAAGCAGATGGACCGCGCCGCGCGGCAGGTGATGATCGAGGTGACCATCGCCGAGGTCACGCTGAACAACGATCAGGAATTCGGCGTGAGCTGGCTCGCGAGGAATGCCGATCTCGGGCGTTTCAACGGCACGATCACGTCCGGCACGCTCGGAGGCACGAACAGCGGTGGGACCGGAAGCACGTCCAACGCGTTCAGTGGCCTCACCTACCTGCTCGACGTGGCCGGGCAGGCGCGCGCCCAGTTGCGCGCCTACGCGGAGGACAACCGCCTGAGCATCCTGTCCACGCCGCGCCTGATGGTGAAGAGCGGCGAAGAGGCGAGCATCGACGTCGGCACCGAAGTGCCGACCGTGACCACGCAGACCGCGTCGGTCCAGCAGACCAATGGAAACTCCAACCTGCTGCAGTCGATCGAGTACCGCAAGACCGGCATCATCCTGAACATCCAGCCGATCGTGTACTCCGACAACCGGATCGATCTGAAGGTGCGGCAGGAAGTCAGCGAGGCCTTGCCGCTCGGCGCGAACGACGTCGTGAAGTCGCCCTCGATCTTCAATCGTTCCGTCAGCACCAACCTCAGCCTTCGCGACGGCAGCGCGATCCTGATCGGCGGCCTCATGTCGAACCGGCAGAACACGGGCAGCGGTGGCGTCCCGTTTCTGAAGGACGTCCCCGTCGTCGGCAACCTGTTCAAGACGCAGACGCGCGGCAGGACGCGGACCGAGCTCGTCCTGATGATCGTCCCGTACATCGTCGAGTCGGACATGCAGGCCGCGGCGCTCACGCAGTCCATCGGCGATCGCCTCGACCTGATCGAACTGCCGACGCGCCCCGGCGCGCCCGTGGTGCCCAAGCCGCTGCCGGCGCGGCCGAAGGGGCAATGAACTCGCGCGCCGAGGCGTCGGGGCGCCGCCCCGCTGTCGTGGCGTCGCGCGCGCTGCTCGTGCTGGGCATGCACCGGTCGGGCACTTCGGCCGTGGCCGGGGCGCTCGCGCGCTGCGGCGTTGCGCTCGGGGACCGGCTGATCGAAGGCGCGCCGGACAATCCGGGCGGCTACTTCGAACACGCCGATGCCGTGCTGGCCGACGAACGCGTGCTGCTCGAACTGGGCCGCGCGTGGGACGACGTCCGCCCGATGCCGATCGACTGGCTCGACTCCGCGCCGGCGCAGGCGGCGGCTGCAGCGATCCGGTCGACGGTGGTGTCGCCCCTGTGCCGCGAGCGCCTGTGGGCGCTCAAGGATCCGCGCATGTGCCGGCTGTTGCCGCTGTGGCGACGCACGCTCGAAGCAGAGGGTGTCGAACCCCTCGGGCTTCTGGTCCTGCGCCATCCGGACGAGGTCGCGCAGTCGCTGCGGACGCGCGATGCCATGCATGCGCGAACCGCGAACATGCTGTGGCTTCGCCACGTCCTCGAAGCGGCCCGTGACGCCCCGGAGCGCACCGAGACGCTGACCTACGACGCGTTCCTCGTCGACCCCGCGGCGTGTCTGGGCCGCGTCACGCGGGGCCTGGGGCTCGACCTTACCGTCGACCCCAACGCCCTCGGCGCGTTCGTCGATCGTGGTGCGCGGCACCACACGGTCGAGGGCGCCACCGCGCGCGATGCGATCCATGCGCTCGCGCTGGACACGCACCGGGCACTGGCGGAATCGTCGTGGCGCGAATCCCTGCCCGGCTTGCTCGAGCGGTTGGAGGCCGTCGTGGATGCAGACGCCCCGTGGGTCGACGCGCTCGGCGCCGCCGCCTTCGGCGCGGAACGCCGTCGCGGTGCGGCGATCGATGCACGATTGAGCGCGGAGCGCCGTGCGGAACAGCTGCAGGCCGCCGTGGATCGCGCATCGGCGATTGCGATCGAGCGCGCCGGCGAACTCGCCGCGCTCGACCTGCGAAACCGCGATCTGCAGGACGCCCTCGGACGTGCGGAGTCTCTGGTCACCCAGCAGTCGCAGGCATCGAAGGAGCTCGACAGGCGCCTCGGCGACGCGCTCGCCGGCCTCGCACGCGCCGAGTCGCTCGTCGCTCGGGAGTCGGAGGTATCGGCGGAGCTCGACAGGCGCCTCGGCGACGCTCTCGCCGGCCTCGCACGCGCCGAGTCGCTCGTCGCTCGGGAGTCGGAGGTATCGGCGGAGCTCGACAGGCGCCTCGGCGACGCTCTCGCCGGCCTCGCACGCGCCGAGTCGCTCGTCGCTCGGGAGTCGGAGGCATCGGCGGAGCTCGACAGGCGACTGGGCGACGCGCTCGCCGGCCTCGCCCGCGCCGAGTCACTGGTGGCCGCGCAGGGGCTGGAGCTCCGCGTCGCGGAGGACCGCCTGAAAGCTGCCGACGCCGGGCTTGCCAAGGCGGAGTCGCTCGCTCGCGAGCGCGCCAACGAAGTCGTTTCGCTGAACGCGCGCGTCGCGGAAGCCGAGCGCGCTCTGCGCGCCGCCGAGTCGCTGGTCGATTCGCATGCAGCGCAGGCGAGTGCGCTGGAAGTGGCCAAGGCGCATGCGGAGGCGATCGCCCAGGAGCGGATGATCGCGCTCGGAGACCTCGAGCAAGCCAAGTCCGCGGCGGAGCGGTTTGCCCACGAGCGGCTCCAGCGGATCCATGAGCTGGCGGCCGCCCGGGACGCGGCGGACGACCTGGCGCTTCGGCGGCTCGAACTGGCGGAATCGCTTCAGGCCGAACTCGACGTGCGGTCGCGTCGCATCGATGAGCTCGGCGCGCTCGTGTCGAGGCTCGAGATCGACAGCCGCGAGCTCGAGCGAATCCGTGGCTCGCGATGGTGGCCTGTTTTCGCACGGCTGATCGGTGTCGGACCAATCGATGTCTAGGCACCTTGCGATCGACGCGCTTACCGTGCGCAATCGTCGTGTCTTCGGCTGGGGCTGGTTCCTCGATACGGAAGCCGTCCTTCGGGGTGCGGAACTGCTGTTGCCGCTCGCGGGCGGCGGCATGTCGTCGGTGGCCTGCCTGGAAGGCTCGATGCGGACCGATGTCGCGGCGGCGTTCCCCGACGTGCCGCACGCCGCCAATGCGGGCTTCATGTTGATGGCGCAGTTGCCCGCGGATGTCGACCCGGCGGGGGAGGCGAGGTTCATCGCGCGGCTGGACGATGGGCAGCACCACGAGATCGCGATCCCGATGGAGGAGCTGCCTGCGCAGGCTCCGCCGCGCCGCGGCATGCGCGACATGTGGGCTCGATTCCGCGAACTCGGACCGGGCGCCGTGGGGCCTGCGGCAGCCCGCCGCGCGCGCGCCCTCACGCGCGCGACGATGGCGTGGGCCGCGCGGGCCGCGCTGCAGTTGGGGCGCAGGCGCGTGGTCGTTGTCTTCGATCACGCACTCGGGGGCGGCGCGAATGCGTTCCGCCAGGCCCGCATGCTGGAGTTGCTCGCCCGCAAGCGCGCGGTTCTGCAGGTCAGCCCCGACGTCCAGAACCTCGACTACGTGCTCAGCCTGTCGACGCCGCGTGGTGCGACCAGCCAATGGCGCGCGCCGACGCTCGACGCCGCATTGCGGGCGCTTTCCCAGTTCCCGTTGGCGTCGATCGAGATCAACAACCTGGTCTCCTTCGACGAGCCGCTGCGCGTCGTCGACTGGTGCGTGCACCAGCGGCCCGCCGGCACCGAACTGGTCTACTACCTGCACGATTTCCATTCCGTCTGTCCCGCGTTCACGCTCATCGATGCGGACGGTCGCTACTGCGGCGTACCGGAGCTCGACGTCTGCCGTGCGTGCCTTCCCCGGAATGCCGCGAACCTCCTGGGCTTTCCGGCGCCGGCCGATCTGGGCGGCTGGCGAGGTTCCTGGGGCGAGCTGCTGCGCTCGGCCGATCGCGTGGTCGCGTTCTCCCAGGCGTCGGCCGACATTCTCGCGCGCGCCTATCCCGAGGTCGCGGAACGCCAGCGCATCGAGTTGCGCCCGCATCGCCCCGATCACTCGCACCTGAGGCCGGTGAGCGTGCGTCCGTCGGAGGTCGTCACCGTCGGCGTCATCGGCAACATCAGCCGGCCGAAGGGTGCGGATATCGTCAATGCGATGGCCGCGCTGGTGGAAGCGAAGAATCTGCCGGTCCGGCTGGTCGTGATCGGCACGTTGCAGTCCGGTACGTCCCGCAACGGGCGAATGCTCATCCACGGATCGTTTGCGCCCGATGAGCTGCCCGGCCTGCTCGAGCGCTACCAGGTCGACGTCTGCCTCATGCCGTCGGTGTGCCCGGAGACCTACTCGTACGTGACCGACGAGATCATGGCGATGGAGATGCCGCTGGTCGTGTTCGGTATCGGCGCGCCCGCGGAGCGCGTGGGCCGCTATACACGGGGCGCCGTGACGGCCGATATCACGGCGGAAGCGGCACTAGCGGATATCATGCGGCTCGCCGAGCGAGCACGGAGCCCGCTCGAGACTCGTGCCCGGGAGCCGTAGCTGTGGGAAAAACGGTTGCATACACCTCCGCCGCGCTGAACTACCTGCCGAAGGTGCGCAAGCTGTGCGCGTCCATCCGGCGCTACCACCCCGAATTCGAGATCGTGCTCGCACTCGCGGACGAGCCGCATGCGGACGTCGACTTCTCCGCCGAGCCGATCGACCGCGTCGTCGCACTGGGCGACCTCGACATTCCCGACCGTCGGCGCTGGACGTACTTCCACGCGATCGTCGAGCTCGCGACCGCGATCAAGCCGTTCGTGCTCGTCGAGATGCTCGCGCGCCCGGATGTCGATCGCGTGCTGTATTTCGACCCCGACATGGTGCTGTTCTCGCGCCTCGACGACATGCTCGAGCAGCTCGATCGCGGCGACGTCGCGCTGACGCCCCACCTCACCGTGCCGGAGACGTCGCTCGAGTCCGTCCGCGACAACGAGATCGCGGCGCTCAAGCACGGCATCTACAACCTCGGCTTCCTCGGCGTCCGGGACACGGCGGAAGGCCGCCGCTTCGCGCGCTGGTGGGCCGATCGCATCTACCACTTCTGCGTCGCCGACATTCCGGGCGGCCTGTTCACCGACCAGCGCTGGATCGACCTCGCGCCCGCGTTCTTCGACGGCGTGCAGATCCTGAAGAGCCCGCGCTTCAACGTCGCAACGTGGAACCTCACGCAGCGGGCGCTCGCCGGCGACCTGGCGTCCGGCTTCACCGTCGACGGCCAGCCGCTCGGGTTCTACCACTTCACCGGCTTCGACAGCGGCGCGCATCGCGCCATGGCCGCCAAGAACGCCGGCGGCAACGCGTCGGTCGAGGCGCTCGTCGGCTGGTACGAGCAGGCGACGCGCTTCGACGGCGAGGACCCGGTCGCGCGCGTGCCGTGGGCCTTCGGCACCTATGCCGACGGCAGTGCGATCCCGACCACGCATCGCCGCCTGTACCGCGCGCGCCCGGACCTGCAGCAGGCGTTTCCGGAGCCGTTCGCGGCAGGTCCCGGCACGCTGCAGCAGTGGATGACGCTGCAGGGCCCGCTGGAATACCCCGAGATGTTCGCGCAAAAAAAAACTCTATGATTCGGGGCCAGGGGCTTCCGGGCGCCTCGCGGGCGGCCCGGGCCCTCGGCCGTCTGAGGTTCGTGGCGGCCACGCGCGGCTGGCCAGCGGCACTCGGTGAATCTTTGCGGTGGGCGCTCCGGCGCCTGCGCGGTTCGATCACTTCCCCTTCCAAAGGATCCCCACCATGAAGACCCTGCGTAATCTGACCCTGCTTGTCGCCAGCGGCCTCCTTCTCGCCGCCTGCGGCGAGCGCCCCGCCGCGCAGCAGGCCGGCGCCGCCGCCCCGGCCACGGGCGCGCCTGCGGCCCCGGCGGCCGTCCCGGCGGGCCCGCAGTTCGCAGTGGCCAGTGATGCCGCCGACCTCATGGCGCTGCAGGCCCGCGGCACGTGCTCGCTCGAGAACGTCGTCGACCTCGCGACCCAGGCGCCGAGCCCCGGCAACGAGCCCAACACGTATTCGGCGAAGCACGACGCGAACTACCGCCTGATCGGGTTCGCGACCGACTCCGAGGCCGGTGCGGTGCCGAGCAAGGTCGAGATGCTCCTGCACGGCGAGTCGCAGTCGTTCTCGCTGCCGGCGAGCGAAGGCCTCGAGCGCCCGGACGTCGCCGCGTTCTTCAAGAAGCCCGCGCTCGCCAACTCCGGCTACCAGGCCGACGCGGGCTTCGCCAACGTAGCGGGCGGCCGCTACGAGGTGTTCATGGTGAACACGTTCGGCGACCAGCGCGTGCTGTGCCCGACGCACCAGACGCTCATCGTCAACTGACCTGCTCCAGAGTCCACGAAAGAGGCGTTCCGGCGCCTCTTTTTTTTGGGTGACGCATGCTCTTCAGCTCGATCATCTTCATCGCGTATTTCCTGCCGGTCTTCCTGGCGTTCTATTACGCGAGCGGGATGCGTACCGCGGCGCTGCTCACGGGCAGCATCGCGTTCTACGTCTGGGGCGAAGGCGCATACGTGCTCCTGTTGCTGGCGCTGATCGCCATCAACCACGTCGGCGCCCATCGCATCGCCGCGGCCGGCGAGGGCCGCGGGCGTGGCTGGCTCGGCGCGGTCATCGTCATCGACCTCGCGGTGCTGGGTCTCTTCAAGTACGCGGGCTTCGTCGCGCAGACGATCAACGGCGTCGCCGGCCACGCCTGGCTCCCCGTGCCCGAGCTGCGCCTGCCGCTCGGAATCTCGTTCTTCACGTTCCAGCTGATCTCGTATGTGGTCGACGTCCACCGGCGCACCGTACAGCCCGAGCGCAGCCCGATGGCGTTCGCGACGTACATCCTGATGTTCCCGCATCTCATCGCGGGCCCCATCGTCCGTTACGCCGACATCCGCACCGAACTGAACCGCGAAGGCCGCCACCTGCGCGCGGGCCTCGGCGTGCAGTACTTCATCGTCGGCCTGTGCCAGAAGGTTCTCGTCGCCAACAGCGTGGCGCCCGTCGCAGACCATGCCTTCTCGCTCGGCGGCAACCTCGACGCCACGATGGCGTGGATCGGCATCGCCAGCTACACGCTGCAGATCTTCTTCGACTTCTGCGGCTACTCGAATATGGCGATCGGCCTGGCGTTCCTGCTGGGCTTCACCTTCCCGAAGAACTTCGACTATCCCTATTCGGCGCGGTCGATCACCGACTTCTGGCGGCGCTGGCACATGTCGCTGTCGTTCTGGTTCCGCGACTACGTCTACATCCCGCTCGGCGGCAACCGCGGCTCGCGCGGGCGCGTGCTCGCGAACCTCATGATCGTGTTCTTCCTCACCGGCCTGTGGCATGGCGCGGCCTGGAACTTCATCGTCTGGGGCCTGTTCCACGGCGCGTTCCTGCTGATCGAACGCCTGTGGCTCGGCCGCAGGCTGGAGCGGATGCCGCGCGTGCTCGCCACGCTGTACACGCTGCTCGTGGTGATGGTGGGCTGGGTCTTCTTCCGCGCCGAAGGCTTGCGCAGCGCGCTGTTCTACCTTGAGCGCATGTTCGACCTGCGGGCCTTCTACACGCCGCTGGTCGAGTCCAAGCTCGTCATGAACCGCCAGTTCTGGGCGGCCTTCGCGCTTGGCTGCGTGCTCGCGATGCCGACCCTGCCGGCGCTGATGCGCCGCCTGCGACGACCTGTCTACGGCGAGTCGCCGACGATCCGCGAGCCGCGGCTCGACACGCTGCGGGTGGCCGCGCTGCCGGCACCGCTGCTGCTCGCCGGCCTCGTGCTCTCGATCGCACTGCTGGCCGGCTCCTCGCTCAACCCCTTCCTGTACTTCCGGTTCTGACATGGACAGCTCGATCACCCGTGAGCCGCGCCGATGGGGTCTCGTCGGCGGTGCGCTGGGCATCCTGATCGCCCTGCACGTGGCCCCGCGCTTCGTGCGCGCCCCCGACATCGCAGAGAACCGCGAACTGGCGCCGCTGCCGTCGTGGACCGAGGCGCAGACCGACTGGTGGGGCCTTCCGAAGAAGGTCGATGCCTGGGTCCAGGACCATTTCCCGGCGCGCACGCACCTCATCGCCGGGTTGAACCGCCTGCGGATGCGCGTGGGCGACTCGGGTTCGACGCGCGTGATCGTGGGTCGTGACGACTGGCTGTTCTACGACGATGGCTCGCACCTGGGCACGGCGCGCGCCGCCGTTCCGCTGCAGCCCGCCGAAGCCGACCGCTGGGTGCGCACGCTGCGGGGGCGCACCGAGGCGGTCGCCCGCTCGGGCGCGGTGTACGCCGTGATGCTCGCGCCCGTGAAAGAGCGCGTCTATCCTGAACACGCACCCGGCTGGTTCCGCGACGGCGGCGCCGACGTCGACTCCGAACGCCTGCTGGCGACGGCCCAGCGCGCGAAGATGGACAACGTCCTTTACCTCCTGCCGGCACTGCGCGCCGCGCGCCGCGAGGTCGAGCCGATCTACACGCCGAACGACATCCACTGGACCGGGCTGGGCGCGTACCGCGGCTACGTCGAATTGGCGCGGCTGCTGACGCGGCAGGGCGTACCCGTCGAGGTGTGGCCGCTGTCGCGCTACGCGCGCGTGGAGGTTCCGGGGGGCACGCCGCGTGACGTCGCGCTGATGCTCGGCGTGGGCGGGTTCGTCAAGCAGGACTTCCCGCGCTTCGAATATCTGCCGGTCAGCGCCACCGCGAAGACGACCTACCTCACGGAACGACAGGACTGGACCGCACCGCACGTGATCGAAACGGGAGTGCAGGACAAACCCGTCCTGTTGATGACGGGTGATTCCTTCTCGAATGCGCTCATGCCGTTCCTGCTCCCGCACTTCAGTCGCATTGTCTTCGCGCACGACCAGGACGGCTTCTACCGCGAGGAGCTGATGCAGCAGTTCAAGCCGGACGTCGTCCTGCTCGAAGTGCTGGAGTCCGGCGCCCGGCATGCGATGGCGCCGCCGATGGAGCCGACCGGTCCGGTCGCGGGCGCGCCCGCCGGCACCGCCGCAGCGGCACCGCGTCCCGCCTGGCAGGAAGTCACCGAAGCGGAGACACGCCGCTGGGCAAATGCGCCGGCTGCCGCGTGCAACCTCGAAGTGGCGAAGCGCCTCGAGCCCACGGGGTCGCGGTTCCACGTCGAAGGCTGGATGTTCGACTACGCGCAGCGTCGCGTCGCACCGACCACGCGCCTCGCGCTCGTCGATGCGAAGGGCCACGCATGGCGGTTCGAGATGCCGAACACGGTCTCGCGCGGGGACGTCGCGGCGCACTTCGGCGTGACCGATGCGGCCGGCGGCGGCTTCGCCGCGGACCTCGAGCTTCCGGACGGTGCGAAGTGGCCGGTCGACGTGAAGCTGCTGCAGGCGTACGGCGCCGAGATCGTCCGCTGCGTGGGCAGCCGGACGATCGACTGATCGGCGGTCAGGCGGTGCGGCGCTCAGGCTCGCGCAGGAGCAGTCCGAGCAGCAGGATCGCCGAACACGGCACCAGCGTGTACAGGTAGCGGAAGTCGCAGGCGATCGACGTCGGGAAGTAGCCTGCGCTGAAGACGGCAAGGCCGACGACCCACGGCAGCAGCACGCGACGCGCCGACGGGCCACGGCGCCACGCGGCGGTGGCGACGACGAGTCCGAGGATCACGTAGAACCAGTGGCGCCAGACCAGCGTCCGAGTGATCGGCTGCAGCAGCGTGTAGAGGCGCGAATCGCGCGCGTCCTGCTCCTCGCGCATCCCGGATTCCTTCAGGAAGTCGGGCAGGCCGGCAGTGCCGACGTGGATCGGCAGGCAGCGGTCCTCGCCGTGGAAGCCGACCAGCCACGAGAACACGTCCCAGCGATGGGCCAGGTAGGCGCCCGGATGCTCGAGGACCGCATCCTTCCAGGCATCGGCGAGGCGGTCGCCCTGCAGCGAACCGAAGGTGCGGTCCAGCGGCGGTCCCTGCAGCGTGTCGATGCGCTCCGGCGTGTACATGGCCACCGTCGCCGCGAGGCTCTCGCGATCGACGCCGGTCGCCTTGAGCTGCGCGCCGCCGGGCGTGCGCGCCTCGATGCCGACCAGGTCGTACATGCGGATCATCCGCGTGCCCACGCTCACGTCGCTGCCAACCGCGCTGTAGATCGAGCCGGTCGCATTCTTCTGGAACGCGGACTCGATCGCCGTGCGCACCGCGAAATGGCCGAGCACGAGCCCGATGACCACCATCGCCCCCGCGATGATCCGCGCACGCCGCGTCCTCCATCCGGCATCGACGATCAGCAGCCCCGGCGACACCGCGAACAGCGGCAGCATCAGCAGGCCCTGCTGGCGCACCTGCGGGATCGGCAGGAGCACCACGAGCGCGGCGACGGCGAGTGCGATGCGCATGCCACCCGTGTGCCGCCATGCGGCCAGCGTGAGGCCGAGCGACAGCGAACACAGCGACGCGAGCAGCACGTCCTTCCAGACGATGCCGACGTAGAGGAAAACGACGGGATTCAGGACCAGCGCCAGTGCGATCGCGATCTTCCACCAGGCGATGCGACCGACGCCGCCCGTTCCGATCGCGAGCCGCATGCCGCCGTAGGTGGAACCGGCGTTGAGCGCGACGAACAGCGCGGTGCCGACCGAGCCGAGCCCGAGCCAGTAGAGGAGGGCGCTCATGAACGGCGGCGCCCAGCTCATGATCCGGCCGGTAATCGCCTCGTGCAGCTGGATCGAACTGTCGACGCTCGTGTGCCCCGGGCTGTGCAGCGCGACGGCGACGAGGGCCAGCAGGGTGCAGGTCGACGCGAGAAACGCGCGTGCGTACGGGGCCGGCACGCCGGCGCGGAAGAGGGCGGATGCAGGCATCGCCGTATACTAAACGACATGGCCTGCGTTCCCGCCCCCAGTCCCATCGCCGCCGTGGCGGCCCCGCATCGCATCGCGGTGGTCATTCCGGCGTACAAGGTCACGCGCCACGTGCTCGGCGTGATCGCGGCGATGCCGGACTTCATCGATCGGATCTACGTGGTCGACGATGCGTGCCCCGACGGCTCCGGCGACCATGTCGAGGCGAGCTGCACCGACCCGCGGGTGACCGTGGTGCGCAATGCGCGCAACCTCGGTGTCGGCGGCGCCGTGATGCACGGCTACCGACGCGCGGTGGACGACGGCGCCGACGTGATCGTGAAGGTCGACGGCGATGGCCAGATGGACCCGGCGATGATCCCGCGGATGATCGGCCCGATCGTGCGCGGCCAGGCCGACTACACGAAGGGCAATCGGTTCTACGACCTGCGCTGCATCAGCCGCATGCCCGCGATCCGCCTGTTCGGCAACGCGGTACTGTCGTTCATGGCGAAGGTGTCGACCGGCTACTGGGATCTGTTCGATCCCACCAACGGCTACACGGCGATCAGCGCGCGCGTCGCGGCGGTGCTGCCGCACGACAAGATCAGCGAGCGGTACTTCTTCGAGACCGACCTGCTGTTCCGCCTCGGGACGTTCCGCGCCGTGGTCGTGGACGTGCCGATGGACGCACACTACGGCGACGAGGTGAGCAACCTGCACGTGCGTCGCGTGGTCGGCGAGTTCTTCAGCAAGCACGTACGCAACTTCGCCAAGCGCGTCTTCTACAACTATTTCCTGCGCGACCTGTCCATCGCCTCGCTGGAACTGCTGGCCGGCCTCGGGCTGGTCACGTTCGGCTTCGCATTCGGCGCATGGCGCTGGTACGCCGCGGTGCTCGCCGGAACGGCGACGCCGATCGGCACCGTGATGCTGGCGGTCGTGCCCGTGCTCGTCGGGTTGCAGCTGCTGCTCGCCTTCTTCGCCTACGACATCGCGGCGGTGCCTCGCCTGCCCGTGTCGGACCGGCTCGAAGGCTATCGGGCCGGCCGCAGCGCGTGAGCGGGCGTCCTTCGCTGCTCCGCCAGGGCGCGAGCTACGGCCTCGTCGGGGCGCTGCAGCTGCTGCTCGACTGGCTCGGCTTCGTTGCGCTCACCTCGCTCGGCGTGGCCACGGTCCCATCCAACATCGCCGGCCGCATCCTCGGTGCCGCGCTCGGCTTCTGGCTCAATGGCGTGCTCACGTTCCGGCAGGCCGGCGAGGGGCGCCTGGGCTGGCGCAGGTTTCTGCGCTTCCTCGCGTCCTGGTCCACGATGACCCTGCTCAGCACGCTCGCGGTCCACGCGATCGATGCGGGCGCCGGACTGCAGTGGGCCTGGATGCTCAAGCCCGCGGTCGACGCCGCGCTCGCGGCGCTGGGCTTTATCGTGTCGCGCTACTGGATCTATCGCTGAGGACGCCCGATGCGGTTCGAACGCTGCGCATTCACCGACAACGACCTCCAGCACTACGTCGCGCTCTTCGCCGCCTGCTTTCCCACCGCGGGCAAGCTGCAGGACCTCGCCTACCTGCGCTGGCTCTACGTGGACAACCCGCTGGGCCATGCGATCGGCTTCAACGCGGTGGACGGGGACACGCTCGCAGCGCACTACATCTGCACGCGGGCACGCATCCGGTTCGACGGACGGGACGTGCCCGCGCTGCTCTCGCTCAACACGGCGACGCATCCCGATTACCAGGGCAAAGGGCTGTTCACACGGTTGGCCGACCAGACCTACGAAGCCGCGGCCGCTGAAGGCGTCGCGCTCGTCTACGGCGTCGCCAACGCCAACAGCACGCCCGGGTTCGTGCGCAAGCTGGGGTTCTCGCTGGTCGAGCCGCTCGAGTCGCGCGTCGGGCTCGGGCCGCTGGGCCGCTTCGACTGGGCGGGGCGCGTGGCGGGCGCTCGCTTCCGGCAGTCCTGGACCACCGAATCGCTGGCATGGCGGCTGGCGAATCCCGCAAACCCGGTTCGCATCGAGTCGAGCGGTGGCGATGTCGTCGGTCTCTCCGCGCCGACCGGCAAGCCGCTGCTGCGCGCCTGGGCGGGCTTGCCGGGCCCGCTGCAGGTGCCGCAGGGTGCCCGGCACGCGAACGGCGCCTCGATGCGGGTCTGGCTCGGCCTGATGCCCGCCGGCAGCGGCCGCTTCGGCCTGTATCCGCAGCTTCCCGCCCGGCTGCGGCCGTCCCCCCTCAACCTGATCTTCCGCCCGCTGGCCGGCGGGCACCGCCTCGAGTGCGGTGAATCCGCGTTCTCGTTCCTCGACTTCGATGCGTTCTGACCAGCGCCCCGTCGCGCTCGTCCTGTTCGCCCATCCGGACGACGAGTTCGCCTGTTCGCTGCGGCTGCGGGAACTGGTCCGTGCCGGCTACCGGGTGGAATGCGCCTATCTCACGGATGGCGGCTTCGGCGGGCAGGGGGTGGACATTCGCGAGCGCGAAAGCCTGCGGGCGCTGGACCGCCTGGGCATTCCGGCCGGGCAGGTGCGCTTTATCGGCCGTGAGCTGGGCATCGGCGACGGGACACTACCGCTGGCGCTGGACCGCGCGTGGACGGGGCTCCTTCCTTGGGCGGACGCAGAGGGCTCTATTGCGCGGGTCGTAACGCCGGCCTGGGAAGGCGGCCATCAGGACCACGACGCCACCCACCTGCTGGCCCTCACCTTGGCCCGGCGGCACGCCGTAACCGAGGTCGAGCAGTTTCCCCTGTACACGGGGGTCGGCCTGCCCGGCCCATGGTTCCGCGTGCTGCATCCCATGCCCGCGAACGGCCCGGTCAGTGCCTACCGGGCCACCGCGGCGGAGCGGGTCCTGGCCGTGCGGATCTGCCTGTATTTCCTGTCGCAGTGGCGGACCTGGCTCGGGCTGCTGCCGTTCTTCGCCTGGGCGATGCTGGTGTCGGGTCGTTTCCCGCGGCAGCCTGCCGCCTGGAACCGGCTGCTCGAGCGCCCCCACCCCGGGCGGCTCCTGTACGAGCGCCGCGGGGTCTTTGACTTCGAACGGTTCCGGCAGGCCGCTGACCGCTTCATGACGGTGAACCCGGGCTGTTGAGGATCTGTGAAGGCGATTGCGTTCGGGGCACCGGGACCGCAGCATGCTGCCCTGGGGCGTGGGGTCCGCGCCGGGGGAATCCGATGAAGACGATGAAATGGAAGTTCGCCGGCGTTGCGCTGCTGGCGCTCGCAGGCTGCGCGCAGAACGACGGATCCGATAAGGCGTCGCTCTCCGCACGCGTTGCCAAGGATGCATCGCACGCGTTCCCGACGTCGGCGAAGGCCGGTCCGGTCCGCATCGGCGGCGCCGCCCGCACCTTCGCAGTGCTGCCCGATCGCGGCGAGTTGACGCGTGTCGACAGCACCCGCAAGGCGCATCACGAAGGCGCCTACACCTGGCATCCGGTCGAGCTCAGCGAAGCGCATGCGCTCAACGCGATCGCCTCCGGCCACCTGACGCTGCGTGCGCCGAACGGCACGCCGATCGACCTGCGCTATACGCGCCACATCGAGCACGCCGACGGCAACTGGACGTGGGTCGGCAAGAATGCGCAGGGCCAGGACGCGGTCATCACGTTCGGTCCGAAGGCCGCGTTCGGCACGATTCCGAACGGCGCCGAGGATCCGCTGCGACTGACGCTCGCCGCCGGTCGCGCGTGGCTGCTCGAGACCGATCGCCGCGTGATCGCCGCGACCGACAATGCGCTGACGCGACCGAAGAACGACGACTTCCTCGTTCCGCCGGAATCGCCCGTCGTCGATCCGCGCCGCGTCGAAGCCGCGGCGGCGACCGCGGAAGCCGCGGGCGGCACGCCCGTCATCGACGTCGTCGTCGGCTATACGCCGGGCCTGGTGTCGATGTACAGCGGCGAGTCGCAGGCACTGACCCGCCTCAACAACCTCGTCGACATCACCAACACCGCGTACGTCACCAGCCAGGTGAACGCGCAGGTGCGGATGGTGAAGGCCGTCGCGGTGAACTACGTCGACAACACCGACAACAAGACCGCACTCGAAGAGCTGACGGGCTACAAGTCGGGCGTCGGTTCCGCGCCGATCCCGGCCGCGCTGCAGCCGCTGCACACCGCGCGCGAACAGTACGGCGCCGACCTCATTTCGCTCGTCCGGCGCTTCAACAACGCCACCAATGCCGGTTGCGGCATCGCCTGGTTGCTCGGTGGTGGTCGCACGTCGATCACGCAGTCCGACGAGGACTTCGGCATGTCCGTCGTGAGCGATTCGGGCGGCAACCTGTTCCCGGACGGCGGCTACGTCTGCCGCAACGAGACGTTCGCCCACGAGATCGGCCACAACCTCGGTTCCGCGCACGACGTCGCCACCGCGACGACGAACGGCGTCGTGAAGTACGGCGCGTTCACCTACTCGTTCGGCTACAAGACGGGCGCGGACGCGGGCAACTTCTACACGATCATGGCCTACGGCGATTCGGGCCAGTTCAAGAACGCGGTCTTCTCGAACCCGCGCATCTCGATCTGCAGCGCGCAGGGCAACCTGCCGTGCGGCGTGACGGACCAGGCCGACAACGCCCGCAGCATCAACAACACCGTCGGCATCATCACCACGTTCCGCCCCACGGTGGTGCCGCTGGTGACCGCTGCCGCGGTGCGCAACGACCTCAACGCCGATGGCAAGTCCGACATCGTCTGGCGCAACCCGGGCCTCGAGCTGCAGGCGTACTGGCTGATGAACGGCCGCCAGCGCACGACCGAGAGCGTGCGTGCGGTCTCGTCGATCTACCGCATCGTCGGCACCGGCGACTTCGACGGCGATCGCGCGACCGACCTGCTGTGGACGAACAACACGAACGACCTGCTGTGGATCTGGCGCAGCAATGGCGCGGGCGGCTACGACGTGCAGCTCGTCAGCGGCTATCCCGCCAACTGGCGCGTCGAAGGCGTTGCCGACCTCAACAGCGACGGCAAGTCCGACATCATCTGGCGCAACCAGGTGATCGGCCGGATGGACGTGTGGCTGATGAACGGGCCTTCGATCATCGGCACGAGCCCGCAGAACGTGTCGTCGACGGATCGCTTCGCGGCGACCGGCGACTTCGACGGCGACAGCCGCGGCGACATCCTCTGGACCGACGCGACCGGCCTCAACGTCTCGATGTGGCGCGGCCTGGGCAACGGCCAGTTCGACAAGTACGCGGTGGCCAGCGTGCCGAACGGCTGGGTCGTCCGCGGTGCGACCGACCTCAACGCCGACGGCAAGTCCGACGTCATCTGGCAGAACAACGGCCTCGGCATCGTCGACTACTGGCTGATGAGCGGCACGTCGATCATCGGCAACCGCACGACGCCGGTGGGCTCGATCTACCGCGTGATCGCCACGGGCGATTTCGACGGCGACGGTCGCGGCGACCTGCTGTGGACGAACGACACCAACGACCTGCTTTGGGTCTGGCGCAGCCAGGCGGACGGCGGTTTCATCTCGGAACTGGTCGACGGCTACCCGCCGGGCTGGTCGGTGATGAACGGCGGCTCCTGATCCCGCCGAGTCCCGCGAACAAGAAACGGCGCGATGCGAATCGCGCCGTTTTTCTTTGCGTGCGCGGCTGCGCATCGAGTAGATGGAACGCAGCGCTCGTATCGGGAGATCGCGTGCGAAGTACCGGCACCCGCGATTGCGGGACGATGGATCGACGAGCCCCAAGAAAAACGGCGCGACTCGCGTCGCGCCGTTCCGGGGGGGGTCTCTACGCTGCGTCAGAGCGCGGCGTGCAACTCGGGCAGGATCTGGAACAGGTCGCCGACGAGCCCGATGTCCGCGATCTCGAAGATCGCCGAGTCGGGGTCCTTGTTGATGGCGACGATCGTGCCCGCGTCCTTGATGCCGGTGAGGTGCTGGATCGCGCCGGAAATGCCGACCGCGACGTAGAGCTCCGGCGCGATGATCTTGCCGGTCTGGCCGACCTGCATCTCGTTCGGGCAGTAACCGGCGTCGACCGCGGCGCGCGAGGCACCGACCGCCGCGCCCAGCTTGTCGGCGAGTTCGTAGACGACCTTGAAGTTCTCGGCCGAGCCGACGCCGCGGCCGCCGGAGACGACGCGCTTGGCGCTCTGCAGGTCCGGGCGGTCGCTGGAGCCGGCGGCGAGGCCGACGAAGCGCGTGTGCGTCGGCAACGTCGCGTCGACGGCGGCCGCCTCCACGGTCGCGTTGCCATCGCGCGCGCACTCGGCGAACGAGGCGGTGCGGATCGTCGCGACCACCACGACGCCCTCGGGCACCTCGACCGTCGTGATCGCGTTGCCGGCGTAGATCGGGCGCTTGAACGTGCGGGCGCCTTCGACGGCCATCGCATCGGACACCTGCGGCGCGTTCAGCAGCGCGGCGACGCAGGGCATCAGGTCCTTGCCGAACGTGGTGCTCGGGCCGAAGACGTGCGTGTAGTTCGCGGCGAGCTGCGCGACCTGCGGCGCGAGCACCTGCGCGATCGCGTTCGCATTCGCGGCATTGGCGACGGTGAGCACGCGCGCGACGCCGGACAGCTTCGCGGCTTCGGCGGCCACCGCGTCAGGCGCGTCGGCGAGCACGAGCACGTCGATCGACTCGGGCGACAGGGCCTGCGCGGCGGTGACGCACTTCGCACTGGAAGCGTTGAGGCGGCCGCCCAGGTGCTCGGCGACGATCAGGACCTTGGACATCAGAATTTCCTCGGGTGACGGCGTTCCCTCGCGGGAACCTTCGTGCCGGACGGTCGCGCGGCGCGCGGTCCGCCCGGCGGGGCGTTACAGCAGGCCGCGCTGCTTGAGCGTGGCGACGAGCTCGGCCGCGTCCTTGACCATGATCCCCTTCGTCCGCTTCGCGGGCGGCGCGTAGGACGTGGTGCGGATCGCGACGCCGGTGTCGACGCCAAGGTCGGCGAAGGCGAGCGTCTCGAGCGGCTTGCTCTTGGCCTTCATGATGTCGGGCAGCTTGATGAAGCGCGGCTCGTTGAGGCGCAGGTCGGTGGTGACCACCGCCGGCAGGTCGACCTCGATCGTCTCCAGGCCCGCGTCGACTTCGCGCGTCACCGTGGCCTTGCCGCCGTCGACCTCGAGCTTCGACGCGAACGTCGCCTGCGGGCGGCCCCACAGCGTGGCGAGCATCTGGCCGGTCTGGCTGGCGTCGTCGTCGATGGCCTGCTTGCCGAGGATCACGAGATCCGGCTGCTCGCGCTCGACGAGCTTGAGCAGCGTGCGAGCGGCGGCGAGCGGCGGCACGTCGGTGCCGGCGTCGACCACCACGTGGATCGCTCGGTTCGCGCCCATCGCGAGGCCGTTGCGCAGGTGCGGCTGCGCGTCGGCGGGGGCGATCGTGGCAACGATCACTTCGGTGGCGATGCCCTTGTCGCGCAGTCGCAGCGCTTCCTCGAGGGCGATCTCGTCGAACGGGTTCGGCGAGAGCTTGACGCCCTCGGTGACGACGCCGGTGCCGTCGGGCTTGACCTGGATGCGGACGTTGTAGTCCACCACGCGCTTGTAGGCGACGAGGATCTTCATCGTGTGGGGATTCCAGTGGCGGGGGCGCCGCGCGCGCCCGAGACCGGCGATTTTAGCCGAGAGCGGCCGCTGGCGCCGTTAGCCGGGGGTGAGGGTAGGCCGGTATTCTTTCCGGGAACGAATTCGCGGAACCACCGATGCTGCATCCCGTCGTACTCAGCGGTGGCAGCGGCACGCGCCTGTGGCCGCTCTCACGCCAGAACCAGCCCAAGCAGTTCCTCGCCCTGGTCGGCGACCGTTCGCTCTACCAGGAGACCGTGCTGCGGGCGAGCCGGTTGCCCGGCGTGGCCCCCCCGGTCACGGTCTGCGCGGACGATCACCGCTTCATGGTGGGCGAGCAGTTGCAGGCCTCCGGCCTGCGCGGCGGCGGCATCCTGCTGGAGCCGTCGGCACGCAACACGGCGCCTGCGATCGCGATCGCCGCCTGCCACCTCGCCGCGCACGATCCGGATGCGTTGATGCTGGTGCTGCCGGCCGACCACCTGATCGAGGACGAGGCCGCGTTCCGCGATGCGGTGAGCCGCGCCCGCGCCCTGGCGGAGGCGGGCTGGCTGGTGACGTTCGGCATCCGCCCCGACTACGCCGAGACCGGCTACGGCTACATCCTCGGTGGCGTGCCGCTCGACGATGCCGGCGCGGCGGTCGACCGCTTCGTCGAGAAGCCGGACCTCGCCACCGCCGAAAGCTACCTCGCGCATGGCGGGTACTTCTGGAACTCGGGCATGTTCCTGTTCCGCGCCTCGCGCTATCTCGACGAGCTCGCGGCGCACGCCCCCGCGATCGCCGCCGCGGCGCGTGCGGCCTACGCGAGTGCGCGCGCCGATCTCGACTTCATCCGCATCGACGCCGACGCGTTCGCGGCGAGCCCCAGCGATTCGATCGACTACGCGGTGATGGAGAAGACCGACCGCGCGGCCGTCGTGCCGGTCAGCTGCGGCTGGAGCGACATCGGCTCCTGGTCGGCACTGTGGTCGGTGGCCGAGCGCGATGCCGACGACAACCGGCTCGACGGCGACGTCATCGCGGTCGACAGCCGCGGCTGCCTCGTGCGCGCGGCCGAGCGCCGCATGGTCGCGACGCTCGGCGTCGAGGACCTCGTCATCGTCGACACGCCCGATGCCACGCTGGTCGCGCGCAAGGACCGGGTGCAGGACGTCAAGGTGCTGGTCGACCGGCTCAAGGCCGCGGGCCGCACCGAGCACCTCGTCCACCGCAAGGTCTACCGCCCCTGGGGCAGCTACGACTCGCTGGCGGTCGGCACGCGTTTCCAGGTGAAGCGGATCGTGGTGCGGCCGGGCGCGGCGCTGAGCCTGCAGAAGCACACCCATCGCGCCGAGCACTGGATCGTGGTGTCCGGCTCCGCGGAGGTGACCTGCGGCGAGCGCGTCTTCGACCTGCACGAGAACGAGAGCACCTTCATCCCGGTGGGCACCGTGCACCGGCTGCGCAACAACGGTTCCGAGCCCGTGGAGCTGATCGAGGTGCAGTCCGGCGGCTATCTGGGCGAGGACGACATCGTGCGGCTCGAGGACGTCTACGGGCGTTCGTGACGGGGCGGCGCGGGCGTCGCGACGCCCTCGGACGAAGGTACGGTGCGGCGCAACATCGGCGCCGCTAGAATCGCGGCTCCCGCATCCGGAGTGCCCGCATGGCCGCGCGCAGCAAGGTCTACCCCGACGCTACGACGGCGCTCGCCGATCTCGTCGCCGACAACCAGACGCTCGCCGTCGGTGGCTTCGGCCTCTGCGGCATCCCGGAAGCGCTGATCGCCGCGCTGCGTGATTCCGGGGCGAAGGGCCTCACCGCGATCTCGAACAATGCGGGCGTCGACGGCTTCGGCCTCGGCCTGCTGCTGGAGACGCGGCAGATCCGCCGGATGATTTCGTCCTACGTGGGCGAGAACAAGGAGTTCGAGCGCCAGTTCCTCTCCGGTGAGCTCGAGCTCGAATTCAATCCGCAGGGCACGCTCGCCGAGCGGCTGCGCGCCGGCGGCGCTGGCATCCCGGCCTTCTTCACCCGTACCGGTTACGGCACGGTGGTGGCGGAAGGTAAGGAGACGCGCGAGTTCGACGGCCAGATGTACGTAATGGAGACCGCGCTGCGCGCCGACGTCTCGCTGGTGAAGGCGTGGAAGGCCGACGAGAGCGGCAACCTCGTGTTCCGCAAGACCGCGCGCAACTTCAATCCGGCGTGCGCGATGGCGGGCAAGGTCTGCGTCGTCGAGGTCGAGGAGTTGGTGCCGGTCGGCGCGATCGATCCCGACCACGTGCACCTGCCCGGCATCTACGTCGACCGCATCGTCGTGAACGCTTCCCCCGAGAAGCGCATCGAACAGCGCACCGTGCGCGCCGCCTGAGGAGAGACGCAATGCCCTGGACCCGCGACGAAATGGCGCAGCGCGCCGCGCAGGAACTCACCGACGGCGCCTACGTCAATCTCGGCATCGGCCTGCCGACGCTGGTGGCGAACCACATTCCCGAGGGCATGCACGTCTGGCTGCAGAGCGAGAACGGCCTGCTCGGCATCGGCCCGTTCCCGACCGAAGCCGAGATCGACGCCGACCTCATCAACGCCGGCAAGCAGACTGTCACCGCCCTGCCGGGCGCGAGCTTCTTCGGCAGCCACGACTCGTTCGCGATGATCCGCGGCGGGCACATCGACCTCGCGATCCTCGGCGCGATGCAGGTCACCGAGAAGGGCGACCTCGCGAACTGGATGGTGCCCGGCAAGATGGTCAAGGGCATGGGCGGCGCGATGGATCTGGTCGCCGGCGTGAAGCGCGTCGTCGTGCTGATGGAGCACACCGCGAAGAACGGCGAGCACAAGATCCTGCCCGAGTGCACGCTGCCGCTGACCGGCGTGGGCGTGGTGAACCGGATCATCAGCGAGCTGGCGGTGCTGGACGTGACGCCGGACGGCCTGCGGCTCGTCGAAATGGCGCCGGGGGTGTCACGCGAGGAACTCCAGGGCCGCACGGGTTGTCCGATCGCGGGATAATTCCTCAATCCGATCGGGCGGGAGCCTATTCATGAACAAGCGTATGTGGGTGTTGCCTCTGCTCGTGGGCCTGGCGCTGGCCGGTTGCGGCTCGGCGGACGAGGAGACGGTGGCACCGAAGGTGCCCGCTCGCGGCACCGCGGCGAAGGACGGCGCCTTCTCCGATCCGCGCCGTGACCCGCTCGGCGCCGTCCCCGTCACGGTGTCGGCAAACGCGTTGGCCGTGGGCAATCAGCTCGGCAGCGACGGCAACGTCGTGGCTCGCGCATCCAGCTTCGCGATCGGCGACACGGTGCATGTCGCTTTCCCGACTGCCGGACGTCAGCCGGGCGCGCCGGTCACGGTGTTCTGGACGTACCAGGACGGGCGCACGCATCACGAGGAGCGTGGCGCGCTCCAGTCGACGCCGTTCGCGCACTACGAATTCGACCGCCAGAAGGGCATGCAGCCCGGCAAGTACAACGTCGAAGTGCAGATTGCGAACCGCCCCATCGGTATTTCGGACTTCGTCGTCCAGTAAAAGGTCGGCCGACCGGGGCGCGGACCGCGACTCGCGGAACCGCGCTCCCGGAGTTTGCGGCGTCGTGACCACGGAGCGTCGACTCAGCGCCGCGGCAGCGGCGAATGCCTCTGTCCACAGCGCCGGCGGCCTGTGCGCAGGCCGCCGCGGACCGGCCGGAATGCTCAGAGCATCTGGTAATTCGGCCCCGAGCCGCCTTCCGGCGTGACCCAGTTGATGATCTCGTACGGGTCCTTGATGTCGCAGGTCTTGCAGTGCACGCAGTTCGCCGCGTTGATCTGCAGGCGGCGGCCGGCGCCTTCGCTGCTGGCGTCCTCGACGATCTCGTAGACGCCCGCCGGGCAGAAGCGCGTGCAGGGATTGCCGTATTCGACGGTGCAGCGCGTCACGCAGATCGAGGTGTCGAGCACCTTGAGGTGCACCGGCTGGTCCTCGTCGTGTTCGGTCGCGGCGAAGTAGACGCCGGCGAGACGGTCGCGTGGAGCGAGCGTGCGGTCGCCCCAGCCGCGATCGGGGCTGTCGTACTCGGCCAGCTTCTCCATCTGGCACCAGTCGGGCTTGTTCTTCAGCGTCCACGGCGACTTGCCGCGCGTCACCGTTTCCCATGCCGCGTTGAGCAGGCCGAACCACAGGCCGCGCTTGAAGGCGGGTTTGACGTTGCGGACGGTGTGCAGCTCCGCCATCGCGTCCGACCCGCGCAGCTTCGCATCCCAGCCGGCCGGCGACAGCGCGTTCGCGGCGAGGTGCTCGGCGGCCAGCATGCCGGAGCGGAATGCCTGGTGCGTGCCCTTGATCTTCGGCACGTTGAGCAGGCCCGCGGTATCGCCGATGAGGATCGCGCCGGGCATCTCGCAGGTCGGCAACGACTGCCAGCCGCCGGTGACGATCGCGCGCGCGCCGGCGGAGACGATCGTGCCGCCTTCGAGCAGCGGCTTCACCGAAGGATGGTTCTTCCATTGCTGGAAGGCTTCCCACGGCTTGTACTCCGGATCCTTGTAGTCGAGCCCACTGACGAAGCCGAGCGCGATGCGGCCCTTGTCGAGGTGGTACATGAAGCTGCCGCCGTAGGTCGCGTTGTCGGCGGGCCAGCCGAAGCTGTGCACGATCTTGCCGGGCGTGACGCGCTCCTCGGGCACCTGCCAGAGCTCCTTGATGCCGATGGAGTACGTCTGCGGGTCGTGGCCTTCGTCGAGCCGGAACTGCTTCACGAGTCGCTTGGTCAGATGGCCCCGCGCGCCTTCGGCAAGCACCGTCACCTTCGCGCGGATGTCGATGCCGGCGGTATAGCCCGCCTTGTGCGAGCCGTCCTTCGCCACGCCCATGTCGCCGATGCGCACGCCGATGACGGCGCCGGCCTCGTCGTGCAGCGTCTCGGCCGCGGCGAAGCCCGGATAGATCTCGACGCCCAGCGCCTCGGCCTGCGGCGCGAGCCAGGCGCACATGGCGGACAGGCTGACGATCACGTTCCCGTGGTTGTTCATGCCCGGCGGCACCGGCAGCTTGCGGCCGCCGGTCTTCGTGAGCAGCCAGAACTCGTCCTCGGTGGCCGGCACGCACACCGGCGGCGGGTTGTCGCGCCAGTTCGGCAGCAGCGCATCGAGCGGGCCGGTCTCGATGACGGCGCCGGACAGGATGTGCGCGCCGATGGTGGACGCCTTCTCGATCACGCAGACCGAAATGTCGGGGTTGAGCTGCTTGAGGCGGATGGCGAACGACAGGCCGGCCGGCCCCGCGCCGACGGTGACGACGTCGTACTCCATCACGTCGCGTTCGATCTCGGGGCTGGTGCTCATGGGGCTCTCCGCGGGCTGACCCGCCATTGTCGCGGTTTGCCGTGGGGCCGCCAATCACGCGCGCGGTGCGTGCTAGCGTCCGCCGATGCTCGAACCGGTGCCGCTGCCCGATGCCGACGTCCGCTACGACCCGCACTGGCTCGGGGCAGATGAGGCCGGGGCGATGTTCGACGCGCTGTACCGGGAGATCGGCTGGGAGAACCATCCGGTGCGGCTGTTCGGACGGGAGCTGCCCGCGCCCCGCCTGAGCTGCTGGATCGGCGATCCCGGCACGGCCTACCGCTATTCAGGCGTCGTGCGCGAGCCGCGGCCGTGGACGCCGGCGCTCGCCGGGTTGCGCGCGCGGCTGCGTGCCACGCTCGGCCTGGACTTCGATGCCGTGCTCGCCAACCTCTACCGCGACGGACGCGACGCGATGGGCTGGCACTCGGACGACGAGCCCGAGCTCGGCGCCGAGCCGGTGATCGCCTCGGTGAGCCTCGGTGGCACGCGGCGATTCCTGCTGCGCCATCGCGACCGGGACGTCCGCCAGGGGCTCGCGCTGGCGCCCGGCAGCCTGCTGCTGATGCAGGGCACGACGCAACGCCATTACCGCCACAGCCTGCCGCGTACGGCGCGGCCGGTGGCGCCGCGCATCAACCTGACCTTCCGGCGGCTCGGCGCGCTGCGCTGAGCCGGCCTACGTCAGCGGCGGGCACCCGCCATCGCGCCGAGCGTCCAGCCCGCGACGTCGCGGTCGAGCCGCACCAGCGCGCGGTCGAACGCCTGCACCACGGTCGGGACGTCGGTGGCCCCGGCCGGCTCCACCACCACGAAGCTGCGCGTGGCGATCACGTCGCCGCCATCGCTGCGTAGCAGGGTCGCGTTGACGTCGAGCGTCGCGCCCGGCGTCGCGGCGCCCGCGTAGTCGCTCTCGAAACGCCGCACGTCGAGCAGCAGGCGATAGCCCGCGGTGACGCCGCTCCCGCTGCGCGAGACCGCGCGCAGGCGGCCCGATTCCTGGAAGGTGCGCAGCAGCGACGTCGTCAGCATCTCCGCCGGGCGCTGTGCCCACAGCCCGTCCCTGTAGACCTCCAGCTCCTGCGGCGAAGGACGCACGGCGATGCGCAGCGTGTCGTACGGCCGCGCGACCTGCACCGGCGCGATCTCGAGCTGGGCGTCGACGCGTGGCCACGACGCCTCGGCCGCCACCTGCGGCATCGGCGCGTATTGGGTGGGGGGTGCCTTCTTGCCACCCAGCAGCGAGCAGGCGGGCAACGCCGCGACGAGCAGGGCGGCGAGGGCGCATCGGGTGATCGGGCGCGGGCTCATTTCGGTTCGAACTCCTTCGGGCGCTCGCGGCCGAGCAGATAGTTCGCCGGCCCGCCCTCGAGGCGGTCGGTGACCTGGCGCAGGTCGCGCACCAGCGCACGCAACTCGACCAGCGTCGGCGCGACCTGGCCGAGCCCATCGGTGGCGAAGCCGTGGATCGCGGCCCGGTTCTCGTTGACGATGCCGTTGGCGCCGTTCGCCGCCGATTCCAGCTGGCCGAGCGTGCGGTCGAGCTTGGCGACGAGTCCGGGGAGCTTGTCGACGACGTTGCGGTCCACGTCGCGCACGATGCCGTGTGCATCGGCGAGCGTCGCATTGAGCTCGGCGCTGGAGGCCCGCGCATTGACGATGATCGCCCGCATGTCCTGCCGCTCGGCGGCGAGCGAGCCGGTCAGCTGGTCGATGCTGTTGAGCGTGTTCGACACGTGCGCGATGTTCTCCTCGCTCAGCACGCGGTCGAGGCGTGCGACCAGCCGGTTCGCGGTGTCGGCGATGTTCTGCAGCGCGGAGGCCTCGGTGCGGATCACGGGGCGATCGCGGTGGTCGACGTCGACCAGGCGCGCGGCGCGCGGGCTGCCGCCGGTGAGCTGGATGAACGGCGGGCCGGTGATGCCGCTCTGCGACATCTTCGCGCTGGTGTCGGTCTTGATCGGAACGTCGGACTGGATGCGCAGCGTGGCGATCACGCGACGCGGATCCTCCGGCGCGAGCCGCAGCGTCTCGACGGTACCGACCGAGATGCCGTTGTACTGCACCGAGCTGCCTTCGGAGAGGCCGGTGACCGGCTCGTTGAAGATCACGGCGTATTCCTGCCAGTCCTTCTCGGACGAGTACTTCGCCGCCCACAGCGCGAACAGCAGCAGCACCACCGTCACGAGGATGGTGAAGGTACCGATGAGGACGTAGTTGGCCTTGGTTTCCATGGGGCTCGATCCCGTCAGCGGTCGTTCGGTTCGGTGCGCTCGCGCCCCGCCTGGGCGGCGCGGGCACGAGGGCCGTGGAAGTACTCGCGCACCCAGGGATGGTCGAGCTGTTCGATCTCGGCGATCGGCGCGGCGGCGATGACCTTGCGGTCCGCCAGCACCGCGACCCGATCGCAGATAGCGTAAAGCGTGTCCAGATCGTGTGTGATCAGGAACACCGTGAGCCCGAGCGCCTGCTGCAGCGTGCGGATCAGGTGGTCGAAGGCGGCCGCGCCGATCGGGTCGAGGCCGGCCGTCGGCTCGTCGAGGAACAGGAGCGGGGGATCGAGCGCGATCGCACGCGCGAGGCCCGCGCGCTTGCGCATGCCGCCCGACAGCTGCGAGGGCAGCTTGTCCATTGCGTCGGCGGGCAGGCCGGCGAGCTTGATCTTCAGCAGCGCGAGCTCGTGCCGCAGCGTTTCCGGCAGGTCGCGGTGGTATTCCTTGAGCGGCACCTCGACGTTCTCGCCCACGGTCAGCGACGAGAACAGCGCGCCGTCCTGGAACAGCACGCCGGTATTGCGCTCGATGTGCCGGCGCGACTCGGGATCCGTGCTGCGCGCGTCGACGCCGAGCACTTCGATGTCGCCCGCGTCCGGCTCGCGCAGGGCGAGGATCGAGCGCATGAGCACCGACTTGCCGGTGCCCGAGCCGCCGACCACGCCGATGATCTCGCCCGGCATCACGTCGAGGTCGAGGCCCTCGTGCACCACCTGCTCGCCGAACCGGTTCTCGAGTCCGCGGACGCGGATGATCGGCGTCGACGCGTCGATCGAGCCGTCGTCGCGCGCATCGGTCGCGGCCGTGGGCAGGGGCGTGCTCACCAGTCCATCACCATGAACCACATCGCCGCGGCCGCATCGAGCACGATCACCAGCGAGATCGCCTGCACGACGGCGGACGTCGTGCGTTCGCCGACGGACTGCGCCGAGCCCTCCACCTGCAGGCCTTCCAGGCAGCCGACCAGCGCGATCACCATCGCGAACAGCGGTGCCTTCGAGAGGCCGACCCACAGGTGGCGAACTTCGAGCGTCTCGTGCATGCGCGAGAGGTACTGCTGCGGCGGGATGTCGAGCGCATAGGCGCCGACGGTGAGGCCGCCGAGCAGACCGGCGACCATCGCGACGAAGGTGAGCAGCGGCAGCATCGTGAGCAGGGCGACGACGCGCGGGATGACCAGCAGGTCCACCGGGTCCATGCCGAGCGTACGGATCGCGTCGACTTCCTCGCGGCTCTTCATCGCGCCGATCTGCGCGGTGAACGCGCTCGCGGTGCGGCCGGCGAGGATGATCGAGGTCAGCAGCACGCCGAATTCGCGCAGGAAGGCGACGTTCACCAGCTCGACGACGTAGATCTCCGCGCCGAAGTCGCGCAGCACGTTCGCGCCGAGGAAGGCGATCACCGCGCCGACGAGGAACGAGAGCACCGCCACGAGGGGCGTCGCGTCGAGGCCGACCTGCTCCATGTGGTGCACGAGCGCGATCGGACGGAAGCGCGAGGGCTGCCGCAGCGTGCGCAGCATCTTGACCAGCACTTCGCCCAGGAAGGCGACGAGTGCGAGCACCTCCTTCCAGTTGTCCTGCACCGCGAAGCCGAGCCGGCCGAGCGCGGCCGCCACGCCGTACTCACGCTTGCGCTTGGGGCGGTCGTCGACCACGTCCTCGATCGCCGCGACCAGCGCACGGTGCTCGTCGCGGAAGGTGAAGGCCTCGAAGTCGACGCCGCAGCGCCGCGACCAGCGCAGCAGCTGCAGCACGCCGACCGAATCGAGCCGGCCGATGCCGCGCGCGTCGACCTCGGTCAGGCCGCAGGGTGCGGTGGCGAGCGTCTCGCCGATCGCGATCGCGTGCTCGATCGTCCACTGGCCCGCGAGGCGCACGGTGCCCGCGCCGGTGTCGGGGTCGAGGGAAGGCGGGCGGGTCGCGTGGGTCGGCATGTTCGCGCCGGAGCATACCGGCACCGGCGTGCACGGGCATGCGATCCTGTCCCGATGACCGCGCCGCTCAGCGAATCCGGGTACGCCGCACGCATCGACTTCATGGTCGAGCTGGCCCTGCGCCTGCACCGCTACGGCACCACCGCGGACCGGCTCGAAGGTGCGCTGACGGCGGTCGCGACGCGCCTGGGCGTGGGCTGCGAGCCGTGGTCCAACCCGACGGGCCTGATCCTCACCTTCAGTGATCCGGGTCGGGCGACGGGCCTGCGCGACACCACGCGCGTGCTGCGCCTGTCGCCGGGCGAGGTCGACCTGCACCGCCTGACCGAGACCGACCGGATCGCCGAGGAGGTGCTCGAGGGCAGCCTCGACCTCGCCGACGCACAGGCGCAGATGAAGGCGCTCGACGCGCCGCCGACGCCGACCATGCGCCGCGCCGAGGTGATGGCCTTCGGGCTCGCCGCGGCCTCGGTGGCGGGCCTGCTGCGCCTGCCCTGGCTCGACATCGCGGTGGCGGGCACCACGGGCCTCATGATCGGATTGCTCGCGCAGCTCGCCGAGTCCAAGCCGCGCGTGCGCACGGGCTTCGAGGCGCTGGCGGGCATGCTCGCCGGGACGATGGCGGTGCTGGCGGCGAGCCTCGTCGCGCCGCTCAACCAGAACACGGTGATCATCGCGTCGCTGGTCGTGCTGCTGCCCGGCCTCACGCTCACGAACGCGGTGAGCGAACTGACCGGCCAGCAGCTCGTCTCGGGTACCGCGCGCTTCGCCGGCGCGCTGACGACCGTGCTCAAACTCGGCATCGGCGTGCTCGTCGCGCTGTATGCGCTCGACCTCGCCGGCCTCGCGCCGGTGGCGCGCGCCTCGCGGCCGCAGCCGGAATGGCTCGAATGGATCGCGCTCGCGCTCGCCTCGTTCGCCTTCGCGGTGCTGTTCCGCGCGAGCTACCGCGACTACCTGCGGGTGATGGGCGCGGCGGCGTGCGGCTACCTCGTCTCGCGCTTCGTCGGGCAGGCCGCGGGCAGCCCGGCCGGCGTCTTCCTCGCCGCATTGGTGATGACCGCCGCCGGCAATGCCTATGCGCGCTGGTGGCACCGGCCCGGCGCGATCATCCGGGTGCCCGGGATCATCATGCTGGTGCCCGGCAGCACCAGCCTGCGCGGCCTGCTGAGCCTCATGCAGCACCAGGACGTGGGCGCCGGCCAGAGCGCCCTGCTGGCGGTGATGAACGCACTCGCCGCGCTGGTCGCCGGCCTGCTGTTCGGCAACCTGCTGCTGCCGCCGCGCCGCAACCTCTGATTCACGCGCGGCGGGCGCGCCACGTGCCCCAGGCCCAGAAGGCGACGAAGCCGACGATCAGCAGCCAGATCAGCACGATCGCCACCGCCATGCCGCGGCTGGTGGGGCGCTCGGCCGCCTCGGCCGCACGCGCCTGTGCATCGGCCTTCACCGCGGGCGGCACCCAGCGCAGGACCAGGGCGACGCCGAGCGGGACGATCAGGAGGTCGTCCAGGTAGCCGAGCACCGGGATGAAGTCGGGGATCAGGTCGATCGGGCTCAGCGCGTAGGCGGCGACGACCACGGCGAGCGCGCGCACCGCGAACGGCGTGCGCGGATCCCGGGCCGCGAAGTAGACGACGAGGGTCTCGCGCTTGAGTGCGCGGGCCCAGCCGCGCAGGCGTTCGGTGAGCTGCGACATGCGGCGAGCCTCGCCCGGCGCGGGTGAGCGGCGCGTGGGCCGGATGGCGCGACGCCGGCACGGGCCGGCGTCGGTGGGATCAGCGGATCAGGAAGTCGTCGAGGGCGCGGCCGTTGCCGGTCTGCGCCTGCAGCCAGCGCGGCTGCTTGCCGCGACCGCTCCACGTCTCGCTCGCGTTGTCCGGATTGCGGTACTTCGGCGCCACCTTGGTGCCGGCCATCTTCGAGGGCTTGCGGTTGGGCGCGCGACGCGTGCGCGGCTCGGCGCCCGCGGCCGGCGCGGACGGCGCGCTGCGCGTGCCGAACAGCTCGGCGATCGAATACCCCTCGGCACGGGCGATCTGCTCGAGGCGCTTGCGCACCGCCGCGACCGGCTTGCGCTTGCTGAGGACCGTGCGGCGCTTCTTCGCCTGCGCGATCAGGGCCTCGAGTTCCTTGGCCGACATGCTGTTGAGGTCGAACGCCATCGGTGTTTCTCCGGTAATGCAAAAGAAAATGGGCCACCCGTTTGCGCGGGCGGCCCATCCTAACCGGCGGGATTAATGCGGTAAACGCGGCGGATTATCCCGGCACGCCCACCCGTGCCATGGCGCCCGCGCGGTCGAGCGATTCGGCCTCGCTCGCACGACGATGGCGGTATTCGTACGTGCCCGCGGCCAGACCGCGCTCGGACACCACGATGCGGTGCGGAATGCCGATGAGCTCGATGTCGGCGAACATCTGGCCGGCGCGCAGGCCGCGATCGTCGAGCACCGCGTCCACGCCGGCAGCGAGCAGGTCGCGATACAGCGCCTGCGCCGCCTCGTCGACCGCCGCCGCGTTCTTCGGATTGATCACGCAGACCGCCACCTGCCACGGCGCGATCGCATCCGGCCAGATGATCCCGTTGTCGTCGTGGTTCTGCTCGATCGCCGCGGCGACGATGCGCGAGACGCCGATGCCGTAGCAGCCCATCGCGGGCGTGATCGCGCGGCCGGTCTCGTCGAGCACCGTGCACTTCATCGCCTCGGCGTACTTGCGGCCGAGCTGGAAGACGTGGCCGACCTCGATGCCGCGCGCGATGCCGAGCGTGCCCGTGCCGTCGGGCGACGGATCGCCTTCGACGACGTTGCGGATGTCGGCGACCAGGTCCGGCTCCGGCAGGTCGCGCCCCCAGTTGACGCCGGCGATGTGCGCGCCGTCCGCGTTCGCGCCGACGACGAAGTCGGCCATCGCGGCGACGCTGCGGTCGGCGACCACGAAGATGCCCTTCGACGGGGCGATCGGGCCGAGGAAACCCGGCGATGCGTTCAGGTGCTCGCGGATCTCGTCCTCGGTCGCGAGACGGTATTCCGTCATGCCCGGAAGCTTGGCGAGCTTGATCTCGTTGACGACGTGGTCGCCGCGCACGAGCGCGAGCACGAAGCGCGGATTGTTCTCCGGGTCCACGCCCATCACCGCGACCGACTTCACCGTGCGGGTCAGCGGGATGCCCATGAGCGCGGCGACGTCCTCGCAGGTCTTCTGCGTCGGCGTGTCGACGCGGCGCATCGCCTCGGTGGCGGCCGGGCGCTCGCCGGGCGACACCGCTTCGGCCAGCTCGACGTTCGCCGCGTAGTCCGAACCGGTGGAGTAGGCGATCGAGTCTTCGCCGGAGTCGGCGAGCACGTGGAATTCGTGCGAGGCGCTGCCGCCGATCGCGCCGGTGTCGGCGAATACCGCGCGGAACTTCAGGCCCAGCCGCGTGAAGATGCGGCCGTAGGTGTCGTACATGTTCTGGTATTCGCGGCCGAGGTCCGCGTCGTTCGCGTGGAACGAGTAGGCGTCCTTCATCAGGAACTCGCGCGCGCGCATCACGCCGAAGCGCGGCCGGATCTCGTCGCGGAACTTGGTCTGGATCTGGAAGAAGTTGACCGGCAGCTGCTTGTAGCTGGCCAGCTCCTGGCGCGCGAAGTCGGTGACGACTTCCTCGTGCGTCGGGCCGTAGGCGTACCAGCTGTCCTTGCGATCCTTGATCTTCAGCAGCTGGCCGCCGAACTTCTCCCAGCGCCCCGTCTCTTCCCAGAGCTCGCGCGGCTGGATCGACGGCATCAGCACCTCGATCGCGCCGGCGTTCGTCATTTCCTCGCGGACGACGCGCTCGACCTTGCGCAGCACGCGCAGGCCCAGCGGGCTCCACGTGTACACGCCGGCGGCGAGCTTGCGGACCATGCCCGCGCGCAGCATCAGCTTGTGGCTGACGACTTCCGCGTCCGCGGGGGATTCCTTGGTGGTGTGGAGATGGAACTGCGACAGGCGCATCGGCGGGATTTCACGCGCGGAAAGAACGGCATTCTGCCATGCGCCCCGCGCGCGTCGTCCCGGCTGCGGCCCGCGGGCCGCGCCGCGTCAGCTCTTGCGGGTGGTGACCGCGTTGGCGGCGGGCTGCTCGCAGTACAGCTCGACCTGGCCCTCGGCCACCTTCAGGCGCGAGGCGCGCTCGGCGGCGGTGAGCTCGCGGTCGGGCTTGCCGTCCTTGTTGGAGTCGACGCCCACCTTGGCGGTGCCCTGCAGCAGGGTGAGGTTGCTGCGGGCATTGCTGCAGTCGGAGTTGGCGACCGCCTTCGGGGCGGCCGGGACCACCGGGCGCTCGCCGAACTGGCGCGGCTTGGTCGTCGAGCCGGGCGGGGGCGCGTCCGCGTAATGGGTGACGCCCTTCGCGTCCTTCCAGGTGTAGACCTGCCCGGCGAAGGCAGGAATCGCGACGAGGAGCGCGAGCGGCAGCAGGGCGGTGCGGATCGGCCGGCGCATGGCGGGCTCCGAAAAGGCGGAAATCGGCCCGATTGCATCACCGCAGGGGCCCCGGGGCAAGCGATACACTGCCGAAATGGAATCCATGCCACCGGGCGTTCAGCCCCGGCCGCGCGCCCGCGGCATCTACCTGCTGCCGAACCTCTTCACCACGGGCGGCATGTTCGCCGGCTATTTCGCGATCATCGCGGCGGCGCAGGGGCATGTCGCCGACGCCTGCATCGCGGTCTTCGTGGCGGCCATCCTGGACGGGCTGGACGGCCGCGTCGCCCGGCTGACGAACACCCAGAGCGAGTTCGGCATGCAGTACGACTCGCTGGCCGACCTCATCAGCTTCGGCCTGGCGCCGTCGCTGCTGATGTACCACTGGGCACTGGCCTCGCTGTCGCTCGACGGCGCGACGCCCGGCAAGATCGGCTGGATCGCCAGCTTCCTCTACGCCGCCTGCGCGGCGCTGCGGCTCGCGCGGTTCAACGCGCAGGTGGGGCAGGTCGACAAGCGCTGGTTCATCGGCCTGGCGAGCCCCGCCGCCGCGGGGCTGGTCGCGAGCTTCGTCTGGACCTGCGATGCGTTCGGCCTCGACGGGCGCGAGCTGCGCTACGTGGCGCTGGGCGTGGCGGTCGCGGCCGCGCTGCTCATGGTCAGCCGCATGCGCTACTTCAGTTTCAAGGGCGGCGGCCCGCGCAACGATCGCGTGCCGTTCCTCGCGATCGTCGTCGTGCTGGCCGTGCTCGTGGCGGTGGCGATCGACCCACCGACGGTGCTGTTCACGATCTTCGCGCTGTACGCGCTGTCGGGCCCGGTCTACTGGGTCTGGCGCCGACTGCGCCGCCCCGCGGAGGCGGTCGCATGACCCTGCCGTGGAGCGCCCAGCAGGTCGAATGGCTGCAGGCCATGGGCCTCGAGGTGCTCGCCCGTCCGACGCCGGCCGGCGGCCGGGACGACGGCACGGGGCCGATGTCCGCGCTGGCGTTCGACATCCCGCCGGGCCTGCACCGTGCCGCGGGCGGAGTCGACCTCCGGCCGCTCCTCGAGAGCCACGGCCTGCCGCACGACGTCGCGTCGCGTCGCGCCTTCTGGCGCCTGCTTCGGCCGCTGCGCCGGGACACGCGCCGATGAGCGCGCAGCCGTCCGATCGTCCCGCCGCCCTGCGTCCGATGCGCGAGCAGGACGTCGAAGCGGTGCATGCGATCGAGCGGCGCGCCTACGAGTTCCCCTGGACCGCCGGCATCTTCCGCGACTGCCTGCGCGCCGACTACCTCGCGTGGGTGCTGGACGTCGATGGCGTGATCGCCGGCTACTTCCTGATGAGCCTCGCCGCCGGCGAAGCGCACGTGCTCAACATCTGCGTCGCGCCCGAGCGGCAGGGCCAGGGGCAGGGGCGTCGGCTGCTGCGATCGCTGATGCACCTCGCCCGCTCGCGCGGCGCGCAGCGCGTCTTCCTCGAGGTGCGGCCGTCGAACCGCCATGCGATCGCGCTGTACGACCAGGAAGGCTTCAACGAGATCGGTCGCCGGCCGCGCTACTACCCGGCGAAGGACGGTCGCGAGGACGCGATCGTGATGGCGATGGAGCTGTTGCCGCCGGAATGACCGGCGGTGCCGTCGTGCGGTGACGGCGCGCCGTCCGCGCCGCCACCCCGCAGCGAATCCGCGCTGCACACGACCGCGGACGAAACGCCCGCCCGTCGTGCTCAGTTGTCGCCGGTCAGCCCCAGCTTCGCGCGTTGCGCGGCCAGCGCCTCGCGCTGCGCCGCCCAGTCGACCAGGCGCTTGCGTTCCTGCTCGACCACCGCGGCCGGGGCATTCGCCACGAACGTCTCGCTCGCGAGCTTGCCCTGCGACTTGGCGAGTTCGCCGTCGACGCGCTTGATCTCCTTGTCGAGCCGCGTGCGCTCCGCGCCGAGGTCGACGAGGCCTTCGAGCGGCACGAGCAGCTTCAGCGTGCCGACGACGCCCGCGGCGCACGCCGGCGCGGCGTTCGCGTCGTCGAGCACGTCGATCGATTCGAGCTTGCACAGGAAGCGAAGCTGCGAGCCGAAGCGCGCGGCGCGTTCGCGGTCGGCGGCGTCGCCGTCGGCGAGCAGCAACGGCACCGGCTTCGACGGCGCGACGTTCAGCTCGCTGCGGATGCGGCGCACCGACGAGATCACGGACTTCAGCCATTCGACCGCGGCCTCGGCCGATGCATAGGCCTGCGGCAGCTCGGCGGCGCGTGGATACGGCCGCAGCATGATCGTCGCCTCCGCCACGCCGAGCTTCGGCGCGACCGCCTGCCACAGCTCTTCCGTCACGAACGGGATCAGCGGGTGCAGCAGGGACAGCAGGCGCTCGAGCACGTACAGCAGGGTGTGCCGCGTGCTGTTCGCGGCGTCGGCATCGTCGCCGTTCAGTGCGGGCTTGGCGAGTTCGACGAACCAGTCGCAGAACTGGTTCCACGCGAATTCGTACAGCGACTGCGCGAGCAGGTCGAAGCGGTAGTCGGCGAAGTGCTGCTCGGCTTCGGCCGCGGTGCGCGCGAGCTGCGCGAGGATCCAGCGCTCGGCGTCGGTCGTCGGCTGCGGCACGCCCGAGGCGGTGAAGCCTTCGGTGTTCATCAGCACGAAGCGCGTCGCGTTCCACAGCTTGTTGCAGAAGTTCTTGTAGCCCTCGGCGCGGCCGAGGTCGAACTTGATGTCGCGCCCGTGCGTCGCGAGCGCGCTGATGGTGAAGCGCAGCGCATCGGCGCCGAATGCCGGGATGCCGTCGGGAAATTCCTTGCGGGTCGCCTTCTCGATCTTCTCGGCCATCTTCGGCTGCATGAGCCCGCTCGTGCGCTTGGCGACGAGCGCGTCGAGCGTGATGCCGTCGATGAGGTCGAGTGGATCGAGGATGTTGCCCTTGGACTTGCTCATCTTCTGGCCCTGCGCATCGCGCACGAGGCCGGTGATGTAGACGTCCTTGAACGGCACCTCGCCGGTGAAGTGGTCCGTCATCATGATCATCCGGGCGACCCAGAAGAAGATTATGTCGAAGCCGGTGACGAGCACGCTGGACGGCACGAAACGGTCGAAGCCGCGTTCGGCCATGAGCGTCTCGTTCGGCCAGCCCTGCGTGCTGAACGGCCACAGCGCGGAGGAGAACCACGTCTCCAGCACATCGGTGTCCTGCGTAAGCGGCATGCTGGGCGCGATGCCGTGCTTCGCCCGCACCTCGTCCTCGTCGCGGCCGACGTAGACGCGGCCCGTCGCGTCGTACCACGCGGGAATGCGATGGCCCCACCAGAGCTGGCGCGAGATGCACCAGTCCTGGATGTTCTCCATCCAGTGGCGGTAGGTGTTGATCCAATTCGAAGGGACGAAACGCACGGCCCCGGATTCGGCCAACGCGAGGCCCTTCGCACCCAGGGTGTCCATCTTCACGAACCACTGGTCCGTCAGGTACGGCTCGATCACCTGGCCCGTGCGATCGCCACGCGGCACCTGCAGCTTGTGCGGCTTCGTCTCGACGAGCAGGCCGTCCGCCTCGAGATCCGCCAGCACGGCCTTGCGCGCATCGAAACGATCGAGGGCGCGATAGGCGGCGGGGATGCCGGCCTCGTCGGCGAGCACGCCATCGAGGATCTTCGCGTCGAGCGTGAAGATGTTGATGAGCGGCAGCGAATGCCGCTGGCCGACCGCGTAGTCGTTGAAGTCGTGTGCGGGCGTGACCTTGACCACGCCGGTGCCGAACGCGCGGTCGACGTAGTCGTCGGTGATCACGGGAATACGGCGACCGGTGAGCGGCAGCTCGACGAACGCGCCGTGCAGCGACGCGTAGCGCTCGTCGTCCGGATGCACCATCGCCGCGGTGTCGCCGAGCATGGTTTCCGGACGCGTGGTGGCGACCACGAGGTAGTCGCGCGTCTCGCGCACGGTCTCGTTGCCGTCCTCGTCGCGCTCGACGTACTCGTACGTGGCACCGTCAGCCAGCGGATAGCGGATCGACCAGAGCGAGCCGTCCTCTTCCTCGTTGACGACTTCGAGGTCGGAGATCGCGGTCTTCAGCACCGGATCCCAGTTGACGAGCCGCTGGCCGCGGTAGATGAGGCCGTCGTCGAACAGGCGCACGAAGGCCTCGCGCACCGCGTCGGCGGCCATCGGGTCCATGGTGAAGACGCTGCGCGTCCAGTCGCCCGAGGTGCCGAGGCGGCGCATCTGGCGCTCGATGGTGTCGCCGGAGGTCTGCTTCCACTCCCAGACCTTGGCGATGAAGCCGTCGCGGCCGAGCGTGTCTCGCGACTCGCCCTTGCCCTCGAGCGCGAGGTTGCGCGAGACGACCATCTCCGTGGCGATGCCCGCGTGGTCGGTGCCCATCTGCCAGAGCACGTCGCGGCCGCGCATGCGGTGGTAGCGGACGAGCGCGTCCTGCAGCGTGTGCTGGAACGCATGGCCCATGTGCAGCGTGCCGGTGACGTTCGGCGGCGGCAGCAGGATCGAGTAGGGCTCGCCCGTGCCGCGCGGCTTGAAGACGCCGCTGGCCTCCCACTGCTGGTAGAGGCGCGTCTCGAACTGGGTGGGGTCGTAGCCGGGGGCGAGGGACATGGCGGTATCGGCGGAAACGGCCGGCCCACGGCGCGGGGCACCGGGGGCGTGGCACAGGAAGGGAATCGGGGCGGGCCCGTGGCGTCAGGATACCGGGGCGGCGCCCGCGGCCGCGAGCCTCGCCGGCGTCGCGCGCGTACGCGCGGCCGTGGCGGCGCGGATCGACCGACGCGAGGCGACCAATCGGAGATGTCCAGTGCAGGCGCGGCGGGCCGGGATCGTCCCGCCCGCCGTCGTCACATGTCGTGCTTGTTCAATTCCAGTCCGCGGGCCTGGTACTGCTTCCAGCGCTCGCGCAGCGGCCCGCGCGCCGATTCGTCGGCGGGGACCACTTCCAGCACGCGGTCGAAGGCGCCCTCGACCGCGGCGTCGCGCAGGTTGATCACCAGCGGGCGCAGTGCGACGTCGGCCTCGGGCGGGGCGATCAGCACCTCGGCCTCGTCCTCGTCCTCGTCGGCGCCCGCGATCTGGTGCGGGATGAAGACGTCATCGCCCATGTCCCACAGCAGGTCGTCGAGCGCTTCGGCCTGCTCCTGAGAGCGGGCGAGCACCAGCGTCGGCTGGCCGGCGTCGACCGCCTTGCGGGCCAGCTCGCAGACCAGGCGCAGCGGTTCCGAGCGGAACCGCGGCTTGGCGATCAGGTAGAAGTCGGCGCGGGGCATCCGGTCACGCCTGCGCGGCGCGGTCCATCAGCCACTGCGAGAGCAGGCCGACCGGCCGGCCCGTGGCCATCCCGCGCTTGCCCTCGTCGTTGGCGACGCCGGCGATGTCGAGGTGCGCCCAGCGCTGGCCTTCGGTGAAGCGCGCGAGGAAGCAGCCCGCGGTGATCGCGCCGGCCCAGCGGCCGCCGATGTTGTAGACGTCGGCGAAGGTCGACTCGAGCTGCGTCTGGTACTCGTCCCACAGCGGCAGGCGCCAGGCGCGGTCGAACACCGCCTCGCCAGCCTCCAGCAGCTCGCTGGAGAGGTCGTCGTCCTTCGTCATCAGGCCGGTGGCGTACTTGCCGAGCGCGACGACGCAGGCGCCGGTGAGCGTGGCCACGTCGACGAGCGCGGCCGGCTCGAAGCGCTGCGCGTAGGTGAGCGCATCGCACAGGATCAGGCGGCCCTCGGCGTCGGTGTTGCCGACCTCGATGGTCTTGCCCGACATCGAGGTGAGCACGTCGGACGGGCGGTAGCTGTTGCCGTCGGGCATGTTTTCCACCGCCGGCACCACCACCGTGAGGTTGATCGGCAGGCCGAGGCCGACCGTCGACACGAACGTGCCCAGCACCGTGGCCGCGCCGCACATGTCGAACTTCATTTCCTCGACGCCGCCCTGCACCTTGAGGTTGATGCCGCCGGTGTCGAACGTGATGCCCTTGCCGACCAGCACGTAGGGCTTGGCGTCGCCGGCGCCCACGTACTTGAGCACGATGAGCTTGGGCGGGTTCGCCGAACCCTGCGCGACGGCGAGCAGCGAGCCCATGCCGAGCGCGTCCATCTGCTCGCGGTCGAGCACGTCGCACGAGCAGCTGTCGAAGCGCGCGGCGAAGGTCTGCGCCTGCTGGGCGAGGTAGGCCGGATTGCAGATGTTCGGCGGCAGGTTGCCGAGCTCGCGCGCGAACTGCACGCCCGCGGCGATGGCCTGGCCGTGCGCGAGCGCCTGCGCGTCGTCCGAAGCGATGCTCAGGCGCTGCAGGCCCGGCTCGATCTTCGCCTTCGACTTCTCGCCGAGCGTCGCGGTGTAGCGGTACGCGGCATGGTCGGTGGCGATCACCGCCTGGCGCACGGCCCAGGCCGTGTCGCGGCCCTTCACCGGCACCTGCGGCAGCGTCGTGACCGCATGCGAGACGGGACCCGCCTTGAGCGCACGCGCCGCGTCACCGACGGCCTTGATGTACTGCGGCACGCCGAACTTCGCGGCGTCGCCGAGGCCGACGACCAGGACGCGCGGCGCCTTCACGTCGGGAAGGTCGTGCAGCAGCGCGGTCTTGCCGGTCTTGCCGCTGACGTCGCCGCGTTCGATCAGCGCCGACAGGCGCCCGCCGGACGTGCGATCGAGGGCCGAGGCGGCATCGGTGAGGGTCTTGTCGGCGAAAACGCCGACGATGACGCAGTCCGCCGCGGCGGAGGCCGGCGCATCGGAGGTCAGGTCGAATTCGAGGGCCATCCAGGGTTCCGGGCAGGTCGTGAAAAGGGTTTTACGTACAATCGCCGACCCTGTGGGCCGAAGCGCCGGCACGAGCCGGGGCAGGTACCCGACCGCGCCATGAGGCGCCGCGCCGGGCCGTTGAACGAACGACGAGTCTAGAACAGCCCCCGCGAATGCTGAAATTCGACCGATACCTGCTGTCCGAATTCGTACAGGCGACCCTCGCCACCACCCTCATCCTGCTGATGGTGGCGTTCGGCGCGGTGTTCGCGGACGTGCTGCGCAACATCGCCGAGGGGCGGTTCCCGGCCGACATGCTGCTGCCCCAGCTCGGGCTGCTGTTCCTCAACTGGCTGCCGATCATCCTGCCGCTGGCGCTGATGCTCGGCCTGATGCTGGCGGTCGGCCGGCTGTACCGGGACTCCGAAATGCCGGTGCTGGCCTCGGTCGGCATCGGCCCCGGGCGCCTGCTGCGGCCGGTGCTGGGCCTGGTCCTGCCGGTGGCCCTGGTGATCGGGCTGTGCTCCCTGTGGCTCGCGCCCTGGGCCGAGCGCGTCTCCAAGGAGATGGTCAACGCCGCCACCCGCAACCTCCTCGTGGCGGGCCTCGAGCCCGGCCGCTTCACGCCGATCGGCAACGGCGGCGTGGTGTTCGTCACCCGGATGTCGACCGACGGCACGCGCTTCGAGCGCGTCTTCATCTATCGCCAGAAGAACGATCGCCTCGACGTGACGACCGCGAACGCGGGTCATCTGGAGGTCGACGACGACGGCCACCGCTTCCTCGTGCTCGACGATGGTTTCGAGGTGGAGGGCCCGCGCAGCGGGGCCACGCGCGACTACCGGCTGATGCGCTACCGCCGCAACGAAGCGCAGATGCCCACCGCACGGGGTCGCTACGATCCCGACGACCCGCGCCTGCTCTCCACGCTGAAGCTCATGGGCGACGCGCGTCCGGCCGCTAAGGCCGAGCTGCATTCGCGCATCGCACCGCCGTTCCTCGCGCTGGCCTTCGCGCTGCTCGCGGTGCCGCTCTCGCGCAGTTCGCCGCGCGACGGCCGCTTCGGCCGCATCGTGCTCGGCTTCCTGGTCTACCTCGTCGGCACGATGCTGTCGCTGCAGAGCGTCAACCTGATCTCGAGCGGCAAGATTCCCGCCGCGCTCGGCCAGTGGTGGCTGATCGTGCCGCTGCTGGCGGTCGCGATCTGGCTCTACCGGCGCGACGGGCGCATCGCCGCGCCGCGCCTGCGGAGGGCCGCGCGATGAAGCCGTTCCCGAAGATCCACGACCTCTACGTCGCGCGCGTCGTGCTCGCCACCGTGCTGCTGGTGTGGGCGGTGCTGCTCGGGCTCGACGTGATGCTCGCGCTCGTCACCGAGATGGGCGACGTCGGCAAGGGCGACTACACGTTCGGCAAGGCGGTGGCGCACGTCTTCTACACCGCGCCGCGTCGTGCCTACACGCTGTTTCCGACCTCGGCCGTCATCGGCGCCCTGATGGGCCTCGGCCAGCTCGCGGCCTCGTCCGAACTCACCGCGTTGCGTGCGCTCGGGCTGTCCCGCCGACGCCTCGGCGTCACGGTGGTGGGCGCGGTGGCACTGCTCACCGCGGTGATGGTCTTCAACGGCGAGACGCTCAGCCCGTGGGGCGACCGCATGGCGAACGTGGTCAAGCAGACCGCGAAGAGCCGCGACACCGTGGTCGCGCGGTACTCGGGGCTGTGGGCGCGCGAAGCGGACGTCATCCTCAATGCGCAGAGCGGGCAGGAGCGCAGCGACGGCGCGCACCAGTGGATCGAACTGCGGGACGTGAGCCTGTACGAATTCGAGCCCGATGGCCGACTGCGCTCGATCTCGCGCGCGGCGATCGCCGAGCATCGACCGGGTAACTGGCTGCTGCGCAACGTCACGCGCACGCTGTTCGAAGGCAAGACGGTACGCCGCGAGACGCTGCCGGAACTGAAGTGGACGTCGCGCCTGGACAGCGCTGCGCTCACCGCGGACCTCGACAGTCCGCGCTACCTGCCGTCGGCCGAGCTGCGGCAGGCGATGGAATACCGCGAGCGAAACGGACTCGACGCGAAGGAGTTCGCCGAGCATTACTGGGGCCGCTGGTTCTACCCGCTGAACGTGCTCGCGCTGTGCCTGGCGGCGGTGCCGTTCGCCTTCGGCACGCTGCGCAGCGGCGGCCTCGGCCGGCGCCTGTTCACCGGCATCGTCTTCGCGCTCGGCTTCTGGCTCGCGCAGCTGATGTTCGTGCGCGCGGCCAACGCCTTCCAGCTCGACTACCGCATCGCCTACGTCGCCCCGACCCTGCTGATGCTGACACTGTCGGCGCTGCTGTTCCGCCGACGCTCGGGCTGAAGTCGGCGTGCGGCGCGCCTGCGCGGCAGCCACGCACGTCGATCGATCGAGCGACGGGACGAACGCTCCGCGTATCGCGGCCGTGTAGCGCAGCCGCGCGGTCGTGTTCGGCGCGCCGCCGGCGAATACGTGTGGCACCAACTTCGCGTCGCAGCCCGGATGCCCGTCAAGCGCGTCGAAAGCGCCGCGAACGCGTGGCACCGAGCTCGTCCGAACGACCGGCCACGCCCCGGCACGAGCGCCGCCCATCCACCCGGGGCCCCATGGGATGGACCGGCGTTATGACTTCAGGTCTTCGCGCGTCGTTCCACGCGCGAGCGGCTTGCACGGTCGTGCCAGGCGCGGCGGTCCCGGTCGATCCACGCCCACCAGAATCCCAGTCCGGCGGCGAGCAGCGACAACGTGCCCACCGCGTAGCGCAGCCATGCATCGCGCCACGACAGCGCACCACGGTCCCCGACTACATGCAGGCGCCACGGGCGCATGCCGAGCGTCTGTCCGCCGCGACGCCAGCTCAGCGTCGCGTAGATGCCGGTGACCGCCCACAGCGCGGCGAGTTCGACGAATCCGGCCGCCGTGCCCGAGCGCACCGGTTCGCCGCCGTGCAGCGCGACCGCGATCGAAACGGTGACGAACCAGAGGCCGAGCGCCGGGAAGACGTCGTAGACGAGCGCGAGCAGGCGCCAGCCGATGTTCGGCCGCGCAGGGTAGGTCGATGCCATGCGCGAAGGATAGTCGCTAAGCTCGACCGCATGGATTCGAACGCGGGATCGCGCCGCGCCGGCGGCATCGCCGAACGCCGGCAGGCCGCACGGTCGATGCCGCCGCTCGGTGCGTCGGATGCGCACCTGATCGATCGCCATCTCGACGCCTTGTGGGCCGAGACCGGCCTGACGCCGGCCTCGCGCGAGAGCTATCGCCGCGACCTCGCGGGCTTCGCGCGCTGGCGGGGCGTCGACGGCGCACTCGCGGCCGCGGGCGGTGCCGAGCTGTCGGACTACCTCGCCTGGCGTGCGCGCTCGAACTACTCGCCTCGCAGCAATGCGCGCCTGTTGTCCGCGCTGCGCGGCTTCTTCGCCTGGTGCGTGCGCGAGCGGCTCCGCGGCGACGACCCGACCGCGCTGCTCGGCACGCCGACGCTGCCGCGGCTGCTGCCGAAGGCGCTGACGGAGACGCAGGTCGCCGCGCTCCTGGCCGCGCCCGACGACGCGACGCCGGCGGGGCTGCGCGACCGCGCGATGCTCGAGCTCATGTACGCGACCGGCCTGCGCGTGAGCGAGCTCGTCGGCCTGCCGGCGCAGGCGGTGAACCTGCGGCAGGGCGCCTTGCGCGTGACCGGCAAGGGCAGCCGCGAGCGCCTGGTGCCGATGGGCGAGGAGGCGCAGCACTGGCTGGAACGCTATGCGGCCAGCGCGCGACCGGTCCTGCTGGGTCGCGGGCGCAGCTCGCCGTTCCTGTTCCTCGACGGCCACGGCGAGCCGCTGACGCGCCAGCACTTCTGGGCCACGGTGAAGCGGCTGGCGGCGGTCGCCGGCATCGATCCGGGCCGCATCTCCCCGCATGGGCTGCGCCACAGCTTTGCGACGCACCTGCTCAACCACGGCGCCGACCTGCGCGCCCTGCAGATGCTGCTCGGCCACAGCTCGCTGTCGACCACGCAGATCTACACGCTGGTCGCGCGCGAGAAACTCAAGCAGCTGCACCGCATGCACCATCCCCGCGGGTGAGTGCGTTAGGCGGGCCGCCGCCAAGGCCGCTCGACAGGCACCGCGGGTACCGCACGCCGCTCGCGGCCCGGGCCAACTGAATCCCGCGTGTCGCGCGGCCGCCGCCCACGGCCGGCCGCTGCGGGCCATGCCACAATCCGGCTCCCTCCGCCGGGCCGACCCGACCGATGCGCAACGTCCGCCATTCGCTGCTCCTGCTGACCCTCGGTCTCGCCAGCCTCACCGCGTGCGCGAAGGTGCCCTCCGATGCGCCGAAGGCCGCCAGCGCACTCTCGCGCACGGCCGGCTCGACGGCCGAGGCGAAGCCCGCCGCCGGCACGCCCGACGCCCGCGCGGTCGAGGCCGTCCGCACCATCGATCCCCGTGCCGTCGTCGAACGCGTCGAGAAGGCGCCCCTCCCGGGCTTCCGCGAGGTCGTGGTGGGCGGCCAGGTGGCCTACGTCAGCGACGACGGGCGCTATATGTTCATCCCCGGCAGCGGCGGCGCGCTGTACGACACCCACGACAAGCACAACCTCACCGAATCCTCGCTCGGCAAGCTGCGCAAGGCGCTGATCGACAAGATCCCGGAAGCCGACCGCATCGTCTTCGCACCGGCCAATCCCAAGTACCGGGTGACGGTGTTCACCGACATCAGCTGTGGCTTCTGCCGGAAGATGCACAGCGAGATCGCCGACTACAACCGGCAGGGCATCGCCGTCGAATACGTCGCCTTCCCGCGTGCCGGCATCGGCAGCGACGACTACCGCCAGATGGTCTCGGTCTGGTGCGCACCGGATCGCCGCAAGGCGCTCACCGACGCCAAGAACGACCGTCCCGTGCCGGCCCGTACCTGCAAGAGCCCGGTCGACATGGAATACGACATCGGCCAGCGCGCGGGCCTGACCGGTACGCCGATGGTCGTCGCCGACGACGGCAGCCAGCTGGGCGGCTATGTCCCGCCGGAAAAGCTGCGCATGGTGCTCGATCAGCTCGCCGCGAAGGCCGCGCCGGCCGCCAAGCCCGCCGGCTGATCGGGCGGCCCCGGCCGGGGCGGGTACAATGAAGGGCCCTGACGTCGCACGGTCCTTCGGACATGATCGTCCTCGAGGGCGCTCCCGCCCTGTCGCCGTTCCGCCTGGAGCGGCTCGAAGCTCGCCTCCGCGCCCTTCACCCCGACGTCCGCATCTCCGGCGCCCGCCATGCCTACTGGGTCCTGGCGGAGCCGGGCGCGCAGCCTGACGCCGCGAAGCTCGGGCAGATCCTCGAGGCCGGGCGCGAGTTCGCCGAACGCGGCGCCGCCGACGTCTCGCGCTTCGTGACCCCACGGCTGGGCACGCGCTCGCCGTGGTCGAGCAAGGCCACCGAACTGCTGCGGGGTGCGGGCCTGCCGGTGCAGCGCGTCGAGCGCGGCACCCGGCTCGACCTCGCCGGCTGGCCGGCCGATGCGACGACGCAGGGCCGCCTTGCGAAGGTGCTGCACGATCCGATGACGCAGTCGCTGCTCGAGGCGCGCGAGGACGCGATCGCGCTGTTCGAAACGCCGTCGCGCGGCGACCTCGAGCGCATCGACCTCGCCGGCCTCGAGAACGCGAACCTGCGGCTCGGCCTCGCGCTTGCCGACGACGAGATCGCCTACCTGCGCGAGCGCTACACCGCGATCGGCCGCACGCCGGCCGACGTCGAGCTGATGATGTTCGCGCAGGCCAACTCCGAGCACTGCCGGCACAAGATCTTCAACGCGAGCTGGACGATCGACGGCGCCGATGCGCCGAAGTCGCTGTTCGGCATGATCCGCCACACGCACGCGACCACGCCCCAGCACACGTTGAGCGCATACAGCGACAACGCGGCGGTGGTGGAAGGCTACGCGGCGAAGCGCTTCCGCCCGAGCGGCCCGGACTTCACCTACCGCAGCGAGCCCGAAGTCGAATCGGCCTTCTGCATCAAGGTGGAGACGCACAACCACCCGACCGCGATCGCGCCGTTCCCCGGTGCCTCGACCGGTGCGGGCGGCGAGATCCGCGACGAGGGCGCGACCGGCCGCGGCGGCAAGCCGAAGGCGGGGCTCGCCGGCTTCTCGGTCTCGCACCTGCGCATTCCCACGCTGCCGCAGCCGTGGGAGGCGGAGCGTTCGCTCAATCCGCGCATGGCGCCCGCCCTCGAGATCATGCTCGACGGCCCGATCGGCGCCGCCGCGTTCAACAACGAATTCGGCCGGCCCAACCTGCTCGGTTACTTCCGAAGCTTCGAGCTGCCGGAAGGCGACATCGCCCGCGCGTACGACAAGCCGATCATGCTCGCCGGCGGCCTCGGTGCGATCGACCGCATCCAGGTGCAGAAGCACGGCCTGCGGCCGGGCGATGCGATCGTGGTGCTCGGTGGCCCGGCGATGCTGATCGGCCTCGGCGGCGGCGCGGCGAGTTCCGTGGCGTCCGGCGAGAGCCAGGAGTCGCTCGACTTCGCGAGCGTCCAGCGCGACAACCCGGAGATGGAACGCCGCTGCCAGGAAGTGATCGACCGCTGCGTCGGCCTCGGCGACAACAACCCGATCGCCACCGTGCACGACGTCGGCGCGGGCGGCCTGTCGAACGCGATCCCCGAGCTGCTGCACGACAGCGACCTCGGTGGCGTGATCGACCTCGACCGCGTGCCGTCCGACGATCCGTCGCTCTCGCCGATGCAGCTGTGGTGCAACGAGTCGCAGGAGCGCTACGTGCTGGGCCTTCCGCCCGAGCGCGTCGCGGAGTTCGCCGCGATCTGCGAGCGCGAGCGCTGTCCGTTCGCGGTGGTCGGCGTCGCGACGGGCGAGGAGCGCCTCGTGGTCGGCCATGGCGCCACGCTCGACGCGGTCGAGTCCGGCGAAACCGACTGGGCCATCGACATCCCGATGGACGTGCTGTTCGGCAAGCCCCCGAAGATGCATCGCGACACCGCGCATCCCGCCGCGCCGAAGTGGCCGTCGCTCAAGTGGAGCGGGCTCGATCTGCGGGATGCCGCGCTGCGCGTGCTCGCGCACCCCACCGTCGCGTCCAAGAGCTTCCTCGTCACCATCGGCGATCGCAGCGTCGGCGGCCTGACCGCGCGCGACCAGATGGTCGGCCCGTGGCAGCTGCCGGTCGCGGACTGCGCGATCACGTTCAGCGGTTTCGATACGCATGCAGGCGAGGCGATGGCGCTCGGCGAGCGCACGCCGCTTGCATTGCTCGATTCCGCGGCCGCCGCGCGCATGGCCGTCGGCGAAGCGTTGACGAATCTTTGCGCGGCACCGATCGAATCGCTCGACCGCATCAAGCTCTCCGCCAACTGGATGGCCGCGGCCGGCCATCCCGGCGAGGACGCGCTGCTGTTCGACGCGGTCGAGGCGATCGCGATGGAGCTGTGCCCGACGCTGCAGCTCGCGATCCCCGTGGGCAAGGATTCGCTGTCGATGCAGGCGCAGTGGCAGGCCGACGGCGTGCCGCAGAAATCGGTGTCGCCCGTGTCGCTCGTCGTCACCGCGTTCGCGCCGGTGACCGACGTGCGCCAGCAGTTCACCCCCTTGCTCGACCGCGACGTCGACAGCGACCTGTGGCTCATCGGCCTCGGTGCGGGCAAGCAGCGCCTCGGCGGCTCGGTGCTCGTGCAGTGCCACCCGGACGCCGGTGGCGACGCCGCCTACCCGGCGTTCGCGGGTGCGGGCGAGCGCGACGGCTTCGGCGTGCCGGACGTCGACGATCCGCAGCGACTCTGCGAGTTCTTCGAGCTGATCCGCGCCGCGCGTGCGGCCGGGCTGATCCGCGCCTACCACGACCGCTCCGACGGTGGCGCCTTCGCGGCCCTCGCCGAAATGGCGTTCTGTTCGCGCACGGGCCTCGACATCGCGCTCGATGCCTGGGGCGACGACCCGTTCCGCTGCCTGTTCAACGAGGAACTCGGCGTCATCGTGCAGGTCGCCGTCGAGGATCGTGCGGAGTTCGCCGACCTCGTCGCCGAGCACGGCCTGATCGACTGCGCGCAGCGCATCGCCAAGCCCACCGGCGCGCCGCAGATCCGCGTGCGCCGCGACGGCGAGACGCTCGCCGAATGGACCTGGCAGGAGCTGTTCGATGCCTGGTGGTCGGTCAGTCATGCGATGCAGCGGCTGCGCGACAACCCCGACTGCGCCGACGAGGAACGTGCCATCGCGCGGGACTTCAATGCGCCGGGACTGGTGCCGAAGCTCGCCTTCGACCCGTCCGACGACGTCGCCGCGCCGTACGTGAACGCGGGTGCGCGCCCGAAGGTCGCGATCCTGCGCGAGCAGGGCGTCAACGGCCAGATCGAGATGGCGTGGGGCTTCGATACGGCGGGCTTTACCGCCGTCGACGTGCACATGAGTGACCTGATCGCCGGGCGTGTCGATCTCGCGCAGTTCGCCGGCCTCGCGGCCTGCGGCGGCTTCAGCTACGGCGACGTGCTGGGCGCGGGGCGCGGATGGGCGACGAGCGCGCTCGAGCGCAGCGCGGTGCGCGAGGCCTTCGCGGCCTTCTTCCGCCGCGAGGACACGTTCGCGCTCGGGGTCTGCAACGGCTGCCAGATGATGGCCTCGATGGCGCCGGTCATCCCCGGGGCCGAGCACTTCCCGCGCCTGCTGCGCAACCGGAGCGAGCAGTTCGAGGCGCGCCTCGGCCTGCTGCAGGTCGTCGAATCGCCGTCCGTCTTCCTCAAGGGCATGGAGGGCTCGCGCATCCCCGTCGCCGTCGCCCATGGCGAGGGGCGCGTGCAGTTCGACGACCCGGCCGCGCGCATGGCGCTCGACGTCGCGCTGCGCTATGTCGACGGCCGCGGCGAGCCGGCATCGCAGTACCCGCTCAATCCCAACGGCTCGACCGACGCGATCGCCGGCTTCACGAGTCGCGACGGCCGCGTGACCCTGCTGATGCCGCACCCCGAGCGCACGCTGCGCACGGCGAACCTGAGCTGGGCACCGCGCGACTGGCCGGCCGAGTCGCCGTGGCTGCGTATGTTCCGCAATGCGAGGGCGTGGGTGGGCTGACACGTACATTGCAGGCAAGAAAAAGGGCGCCTTTCGGCGCCCTTCTTTTTGTGGGAACGAGCGTCAGCGACGCGCGCCCCGGTGCCGTTGGCTCAGCGCACGCAGGCCGGCTGTTCCTTGTAGGTCGCCACGTACAGCTTGATCATGCCGGTGAGCGCCGTGCCGGTGAGGTTCGACTCGCACACCTTATGACACAGGGTGGTCTTGGTCGCGCTCGTGTAACCCTCGGCAGCGCAGGTGGTGAACGACGGCCCGACTGCCCAAGCGATCAGGTTCGGCGTGTAGATGGTGGTCATGCCCGGGGTTGCAGGGCTGCTGCTGCACGGGCCGCCAAACGCGCAGTCCAGCGGGATGGTGGAATACACCACACGGCCCGAACCCACGTTGTAGGACACCGTGACCGGTTCCGCGGCCGACGCGCGCGTCAGAAGCGTGACCGCACCGCTCGGGAGACTGCCCGGGTTCACGTAACCGTGCGAGGACGAGCTCAGGCCGTCCAGGTTCGTCGCCGTAAGCGTGCCGCCGACGCCCGTGGTGATCGGGCTGCCGGCTGGAATCTCGATGTTGTCGTTGGTGGCCCGCGTCGCGGTCACGCCGAGCGGCAGAATGGTCGCCGCGCCGGTTACGTAGCGGTCGTGGATGAACAGCTTGAGACCATTCGACACGGCGGTGTTCACCGTCGCGAGGTTGGACGTGTAACGCGCGTTGTAGCCGCCGTTGCTGCAATTGGTGACGAACAGCGCGTCGATTGACGCGAGCGTGGTGGCATCGAGCGTCGTGACATTGACGGGGGTATGGCCGGTGGCCGTGATGGCGGTGGCGACGCCCGGGTTACCGGTGCCGGTGCACATCTCGAAGTAGCCGACCTTGGCCGCATGCGCGTTGGTGCCGAAGGAGAGGCCCGCCAGTGCGGCGAGGGCGAGAGCAAGACGAGTGCTGGTCATGATGTTGTCCAGTGTTGGATGAGGTCGGTATTTCGATGCGTCGGGTTGGCCCTACGAAACCGGGTCGACCGTCGCCGCCGATCAGCTCAGAGCGCGCAGGCCGGCTGTTCCTTGAAGGCCAGCACGTACATCTTGATGACGCCCGTCAGCGCGGAACCGGTGAGGTTCGACTCGCACGCCTTCTGGCAAAGCATCAGCCTCGTACCGCTGTAGCCTTCGGCGGCGCAGGTGGTGAACACGTCCGAGGTGAACGAGAGCGTCCACCCGCGTGCGATCTGGCCGGAGTCTCCCGCCTCGCCGTCGAACACGTAAAGCTTCCAGTCGCCGTTCGCGTAGGACGCCGTTCCGTTGAACAGCGTCAGGTTGTTGGGGGCGCCGGCCGCGGTCTGGTAGCTGCCCGAGGCGATCGGGCTGCCTGCCGTGGCGAGCAGCGCCGTTGCATCGGTGCGAAAGGTGATCGTGGTGTCGGAAAGGTCTCGGCTCCCGCCGGCACGCGCCATGAGTGGCACCTGGCGACCGTCGGGCGCGACGAGCGCCACGTCCAGGTCACCGATCCACGTGTGGTACGCGCCATTGAGCGTTACGCGTAGGTCGTAGACGTTTCCGCGCAGCCCGGCGACCGTCACGACGGAGGGGAAGGGATTGCCCGGGCCGGAATCGGGGATGCCGACCGCTGCGGGGTTCGAGAAGTTCGTTACGCCTTGGCCGGCCTGGACCGTGAACGCGGTAGAACCCGCGGCGACGGCAAGCATCGGGGCCAGCATGGCTTTGAACACCGACATGATTAATTTCTCCTGACCGACCGAGCGCGGTTGGGCGGAGTCTACGGCCCAAAATCAAAATTTGGGAAGTGCGTCACACTAGAAATGTGCGCCGCGGCTAGTAGAGAGGTGCCGTTTGACGTCACTTTCACCGTGATTCTGGTCGCCATTCGTCGGAAACCGCCGGCGCGACGTGTCGGGAGCACGGCGCTGCCCGGCTCGGGAGGCGGCTGCCCGGGCCCGCTTGCTAAAGTCGGGCTCCGTCGGAGAGCCCCATGAACGCCGCTTTCGAAGCCCCTTTTCCCGCAGGTGCAACCCCCGAAGGGCTGGAAAGTGCCGTCGTCCGCGTGCTTCAGGCCCGGGGACGCCTTCGGGATGCCGACCTGGCGAGGGCCCTGCGGCTGCAACAGGAAACGGGAGGGACGCTCCTTGAACTGCTCGGCCGCCTCGGCCTCGTCTCCGAGCGCGACCATGCCGAGGCGGTCGCCACCGTGCTCGACCTGCCGCTGGTCGCGACGAAAGACCTGCCCGACCTGCCGCCCGAGGGCGTGGCGCTGTCGGCCCGCTTCATGCGCCAGTTCCACCTCTGCCCGATCCGCGAGACGGACGCCGGCGTCGACGTGCTGATGGCCGATCCGCAGGACGCCTACCAGCTCGACGCACTGCGCCTGGCGCTGCCGCGCGCGCTGACGCCACTGGTGGGCCTGCGCTCGGAGATCGATGCATTGATCGAGCGCTGGCACGGCCAGGGCCGCAGCGCGATGGGCGCGATCGTCGACAACGCGGACGGCGAGGCGGGCGAGCTGGACGACGTCGAGCACCTGCGCGACCTCGCGTCCGAAGCGCCGGTCATCCGCCTGGTGAACCTGATCATCCAGCGCGCGGTCGAGCTGCGCAGCTCCGACATCCACATCGAGCCCTTCGAAACGGCGCTGAAGGTGCGCTACCGCGTCGATGGCGTGCTGCACGAGGGCGAGAGCCCGCCGGCGAACCTCACCGCCGCCGTGATCAGCCGCATCAAGATCATGGCCAAGCTCAACATCGCCGAGCGCCGCCTGCCGCAGGACGGCCGCATCCAGCTGCGCGTGCAGGGCCGCGAGCTCGACCTGCGCGTCAGCACCGTGCCCACCTCGCACGGCGAAAGCGTGGTGATGCGCCTGCTCGATCGCGAGTCGATCGTGCTGAGCTTCGAGAAGCTCGGTTTCACCGACAACTTCCTCGCCGATTTCCAGAAGGTGTTGGACCAGCCGCACGGCATCCTGTTGGTGACCGGTCCCACCGGTTCGGGCAAGACGACGACGCTGTACACGGCGCTCTCGAAGCTCAATACGCCGGACGTCAAGATCATCACGGTCGAGGATCCGGTCGAATACCAGATCGAGGGCATCAACCAGATCCAGGCCAAGCCGCAGATCGGGCTCGACTTCGCCCATGCGCTGCGCTCCATCGTGCGACAGGACCCCGACATCATCATGATCGGCGAAATGCGCGACCTGGAAACCGCGCGCATCGCGATCCAGTCCGCGCTCACCGGCCACCTCGTGCTGTCGACGCTGCACACCAACAACGCGGCGGGCGGCATCACCCGCCTGCTGGACATGGGTGTCGAGGACTACCTGCTCACGTCGACGATCAACGGCATCCTGGCGCAGCGCCTGGTGCGCAGGCTCGAGCCGACGCATGCGGAGCGTTACCGCGCGTCGCCGGAGGAGATCGAGAAGTTCGGCCTGCGCCGGCTGCAGCCCGAGGGCGAGATCTTCCTGTTCCGGCCGAAGGGCTCGCCGTTCGCGCCCACGGGCTACCACGGCCGAACGACGATCATGGAGTTCCTCGTCATGAACGACGAACTGCGCCGCGCGGTGATGCGCCATGCGGGCATGGGCGAGATCGAGGAGATCGCACGTGCGGCCGGCATGCGCACGATGTACGAGGACGGCATCGCCAAGGCGCTCGCCGGCCTGACGACGATCGAGGAAGTGCTGCGCGTGACGGAAGAGACGTAAGCGACGCATGGCGCTCTATCGCTACAAGGCGCTGAACCCGCGCGGCGAGATGCTCGACGGCCAGATGGAGGCCGCGAGCGTCGAAGACGTGGTGCAGCGCCTGCAGGGGCAGGGGCACCTGCCGGTCGAGGCGAAGCCCTCGAGCGAAGGCGGCGGCCCCGCGATCTGGAAGGGCCTGTTCAAGGCCAAGCCCTTCGCCGGTGCGCGCCTCGTGCAGTTCACCCAGCAGCTGGCGACGCTGCTCGGCGCGGGCCAACCGCTCGATCGCGCGCTGTCGATCCTGCTGGAGCTACCCGAGGACGAGGCCGCCAAGCGCGTGGTCGGCGACGTGCGCGAGGCGGTGCGTGGTGGCGCCGCGCTGTCGACCGCGCTCGACCGCCAGCACGGCACGTTCTCGCGCCTGTACGTGAACATGGTGCGCGCGGGTGAAGCCGGCGGCACGCTGCACGAAACGCTCGCGCGGCTCGCCGACTACCTGGAGCGCTCGCGTGCGCTGCAGGGTCGGGTGATCAACGCACTGATCTATCCGGCCATCCTGCTGGTGATGGTCACGCTGAGCATGCTGTTCCTGCTCGGCTACGTGGTGCCGCAGTTCGCGCAGATGTACGAGAGCCTCGGCGCGGAGCTTCCGCTTTTCACGAAGATCATCCTGGCCATCGGCAACTTCGTGCGCGATTTCTGGATCGTCATCGTGGTGGCGCCCGCGCTCGCGGTGTGGTGGATCGAGCGCAAGCGGCGCGATCCGGCCTTCCGCATGGCGTTCGACGCCTGGTTGCTGCGCCGCAAGTTCGCCGGCCTGCTGGTCGCGCGCGTTGAGGTGGCGCGACTGTCGCGCACGCTCGGTACGTTGGTGCGCAATGGCGTGCCACTGATCACCGCGCTCGGCATCGGCCGCAACGTGCTGGGCAATCGCGTGCTCGCCGACGACGTCGAGAAGGCCGCGGACGAGGTGAAGAACGGCGTCGCGCTTTCCACGGCGCTGGGACGCGGGAAGCGCTTCCCGCGCCTCGCGCTGCAGATGATCCAGGTCGGCGAGGAGTCCGGGGCGCTCGATGCGATGCTGATCCGCACCGCCGAGACCTTCGAGCACGAGACGTCCCTCGCACTCGACCGCATGCTCGCCGCTCTCGTGCCGATCGTCACCATGGTGCTGGCGTTCGTGATCGGCACGGTCATCCTCGGCATCCTGGTGCCGATGTACGACCTCACCGGCCAGATCGGGTGACCGCCCCGCGCCGTCCGCGGCCGGCAGGGGAACCGTGCGTCGGCGCCGCGGTCCGATACGACGTGAAAGCCTGAACGAACCGGCCCTGACACGCGCTTCCCGCCGCGAATTTGGTAAACAGTCGCCCTCCCTCTCCCGCGAGCCCGCCCGCATGCGCAACCGTTCCCTGACCCGCTCGCCCGCCGCCCGTGCGCGCCAGCGCGGCATGAGCCTGATCGAGATCATCATCGTCATCGTGCTGATCGGCATCGTGCTGACCTTCGTCGGCAGCCGCATCCTCGGCGGCGCGGACCGCGCGAAGGCGAACCTCGCCAAGTCGCAGGTGCAGACGCTCGCGCAGAAGATCGAGCAGTACCAGATGGACGTCGGTGCGCTGCCGACCTCGCTCGGCGACCTCGCCGCGCAGCCGCAGGGCACCAGCGGCTGGCTGGGCCCGTACGCCAAGGCGAACGAGCTCAAGGATCCGTGGGGCAACGCGATCAGCTACAAGGCGCCCGGCGACGACGGCCACGCCTTCGACCTGATCGTGCTCGGCAAGGACGGCAAGCCCGGCGGCACCAGCTACGACGCCGACCTGCGCAACGAATGACCGCCGCGGCGCGCCGACGGAGGGCCGGCCCCGCCGCCCGTCGCGCGCGCGGCGTGTCGCTGATCGAGATCGTCATCGTCATCACGCTGGTCGCGGTGATGAGCCTGCTCGCGGCGAGTGCGATGAACGGCGGCTTCAAGGGTATGCAGTTGCGGTCGGCGGCGAAGGAAGTGGCGTCCCAGGTGCGCTACACGCGCACCCGCGCGATCGCCACGGGCCACACGCAGCGCTTCGTGCTCGATCCCGCGCGCCACACCTGGCAGGCGGCGGGCGAACGCCACGGCACGCTGCCCGAGGCCGTGCGCGTGTCGTTCACCGGCGCGCGCGAAGTGCAGCCGACGCCGGGCGAGGGCGCGATCCTCTTCTTCGCCGACGGCGCCTCCACCGGCGGCCGCGTGCGCCTGTCGCGCGACACCGCCGCATGGACGGTCGACGTCGCCTGGCTCACCGGCGAGGTGAAGCTCGCCCGCGCCGGAGCCGCGCCGTGATCCGGCGCCAGCGCGGCTACACGCTCGTCGAGGTGATTGTCGCCTTCGCCGTGCTCGCGCTCGCGTTGACGGTGCTGCTGGGCACGCTCACGCATGCCAGCCGCCAGGTGCGGTGGTCGAACGATGCCGGTCGCGCGGCACTGCTCGCGCAGTCGCTCATGGACCGCGTCGAGCTCGACGGCCCGTGGCGCGAAGGCGATCGCGACGGCGCGCTCGAGGACGGGCGCTACCGCTGGCAGATGCACGTGCGTCGGTTCGACCCCGGCGACGCGCGCGGGCAGCCCGTCGACCCCAACGCGCCGGTGCTGCTGGCACTCGACCTCGAAGTGCAGTGGGGCGAGGGCGGGCCCCGCGAACGGATCGAACTGCATTCGCTGCGCCTGGTGCCGCCGAATCTCGGGGCACCCGGATGAAGTCCGCGCGCGGCTTCACGCTGGTGGAAGTGCTGCTCGCGACCGTGCTGCTGGCGGCGGGGCTGACGCTCGCATTCGCCACCATCACGGGAGCCACGCAGGCCGCGCGCCGCGGCGAGGCGATCGCCGAGGCCAACGGGCATGTCCGCGCGGTCGAGAACTTCCTGCGTCGGCGCATCGCGGGCGCGCGCTCCGTGGCGTTCCAGATCGACACGTCGACCGGCCTGCCGATGCGCTTCTCGGGTACGCACGACCGCATGCGCTTCGTCTCCGATCTGCCGGACTACATCGGCCACGGCGGCCCGAGCCTGCACGAGTTGATCGTGGAGCGTCGCCCCGATGGCGACGGCGTGCGGCTGCTGCTCGCGCTGTCGCCGCCGCAGCCGGGCACGCCGGAGACGACGCGCGCCTCGCCGCCCGAGTTGCTCGCCGACGACGTGCGCAGCGTGGGCTTCCGCTATCGCGGCCTCGGCGAGGACGGTCGGCCCGGTGAATGGCGCGACGAATGGACGGCCGTCGAGCAGTTGCCGCTGCTGGTGGAGGTCAAGATCACCGGCGCCGACGGCCGGCCGTGGCCGACCCTGGTGGTCGCCCCGCGACTGGCGTCCGCGCTCGCCACCGGTGTGGGGCGATGAAACGCCGCGCGCGCGGCGTCGCGCTGCTGCTCGTGCTGTGGCTGATGGTGCTGCTGATCTCGCTGGTCGGCGCCTTCGCGCTGGCCGCGCGCACCGAGAACCTCGAGGGCCGCGCGCTCGTCGACGGCGTGGTCGCCGACCAGGCTGCGCGCGCCGGGCTGGAGTACGCGCTGACCCGTGTGGCGCTGCAGGATCCGCGCCGGCAGTGGCGCCCGGACGGTCGCGCGTACACGTGGTCGTTCGAAGGGGCGGAGGTCGAGGTTCGGATCGTGGACGAGGATGCGAAGGTCGACCTCAATCAGGCCGACGCCACGCTGCTGGTCGGACTGTTCCAGGCCTCGGGGATCGAGCGGCCCCGCGCGGAGCGCCTCGCCGGCGCGGTCATCGACTGGCGCGATCCCGATCCGTTGACCCAGCCGTCCGGCGGTGGCGAGGACCCGGACTACGCCGCGGCCGGCCTCGCCTGGGGCGCCAAGGACGCCGACTTCGAGAGCACCGCGGAGCTGCTGCAGGTGCTGGGCTTCACGCCCGCGGACTACCGGCGCGTCGCGCCCTACGTCACCGTCTTCAGCGGGCGCGCCCGGCCGGAGCCGGCGTTCGCGGGAGCGCCGGTGCTGACCGCGCTCGGCATGGACGGCCCGGCGGTGGTCGCGCGACGCGAGGCCTGGGACCCCGCGCGGGGCCAGCCGCTGCCTGAAGTGCCCGGCGCCGGCGGGCTGCAGGCGTTCGGAAGCGGGACGTATAGTATCGAGAGCCGGGCCCGGCTCCGTGGTGGACGCACCTCCACGTTGGGTGCCGTCGTACGCGCCGGGGGCAGTGCCATACCGGGCATGGCCTATACGCCGCTGCGTTGGGAGGAGGGGATTCCGTCACCATGAGCTCGGTCATCGAAGGCCGCCTGCGCGGCCTCGGGCGGCTTGCCGCCCGGCTCGGCCCGCAGGCCACCAGCCTGCGCGGGCTGCTCGCCTGGTGGGGCGCCGCGCTCGCCGCGTGGCTGCCGCCGCGCGTGCGCCGCGCGCTCGGCGTCGACCGCGGCCGGCTGCTGCTGGTGCCGCGCGCCGACGGCAGCCTCGCGCTGCGTCTGCAACGCCACGGCCTGTTGCACGACCTCGGCGACCTGCCGCCCCCCGCGGACCTGCCGGGCGACGACCCGCTGCAGACCGTCCTCGGTCCCTCGGCCGTCGACCTGCCGCGCTGGCTGCTGTTGCCCGGTGCCGGCGTGCTCGTTCGCCGGCTGGCGTTGCCCGCCGCCGCCGCCGACCGCCTGCGCGACGTGGTGCGCTTCGAGGTCGACCGGCAGACCCCGTTCACCGCCGAGGACGTGCTGTACGACGCGCGCCTGCTCGGCCGCCGGCCCGACGGGCAGCTCGACGTCGAACTCGTGGTCGCCCCGCGCGTGCGCGCCGAGCCGCTGCTGGAGGCGCTGGGTCCGCTCGCCGGGCGCCTTGCCGGCATCGACGCGCCCGACGCCGCCGGCCTGCCGCGCGGCGCGAACCTGCTCGATCCGGCCGCGCGCCGTCGCCAGCGCGATCCCTGGCGCCTGTGGAACCGCGTGCTGGCCGGCATCGCGCTGGTCGCCTTCGCGGCGACCCTCGCGGCGATCCTCGACAACCGCCGCCAGGCTGCCGACGCCCTCGAGGCCGCGGTGCACGACCGCGAGCGACCGGCCCGGATGGGCGCGCGACAGCGGGAAGCCTTCGTTGCCCTCGTGGCCGGCCAGACGTTCCTCGACCGCCGTCGCGCCGAGCAGCCGCCCGCGGTCGCCGTGCTCGACGAGCTCAGCCGTCGCCTGCCGGACGGCACGTATCTCGAGAAGGTCGCGCTCGAAGGCGACCAGCTCACGTTGCTCGGCCTCAGCAATGCGGCGCCGTCGTTGATCAACCGGATGGAAGGCACGCCGCTGTGGCGGTCGCCGGCGCTGACGGGTGCGGTCCAGCCCGACCCTGCCAGCGGTCGTGACCGCTTCACGCTGACCGCCGAACTCGGACCGGCGCCGAAGGCCACGGGAGCCACGCGATGACGCCCGTGATCTCGATGCGCGAACGCGCGCTGGCGCTAGGCCTGCTGTTGTTGGTGCTCGGCGTGGCGTACCTGTGCCTGATCCACCCGTGGTGGACGGTGCCGATGCGCGAGGTCGACGACCGCATCGCGCAGCTGCGCGAGCGCGATGCGCGACTGCGTGCCGAACTCGCGCAGGCGCCGCTGGTGCAGGCGCGGTTGCAGGAGGCGCAGCAGCGCCTGGCCGGACGCCCCGGGTTCCTGCCGGAGGCCACCGCCGAGCTGGCGGTCGCGGGACTGGTGCAGCGCCTGGAAACGGTGGTCGCGCAGGCGAGCCCCGGCAACCGCAGTTGCCAGATCAACAACCGGTCGCCGCTGCAGGGCGGCGGCAACGAGCCCTACACCCGGGTCGCCGTGCAGGTGCGCCTGCACTGCGGCACGCCCGAGACCGCCGCCGTGCTGTACGCGCTCGAGGCCGGCACGCCGCGCCTGTTCGTCGAGAACCTCAACATCCTCGCCCAGCGCTTCTTCTTCACCGGCGGGCCCGAGGCGGCCGGCCGCGAGGGCGGGCTCGACGTGAGCTTCGACCTCGTCGGCTACCTGCGTCCGGCAGGCGCGCTCGCCGACGGGGGGGGCGCTCCGGCGGCGGCCCCGGTGGCGCCTGTCGCGCCGGTTGCGCCATCGCCCGCGCCGTCGTCCGGAGCCGGCCCGATGCCGTCCGCACCCCCGTCGGGCATGTCCGGCCCCTCGTCCGCGTCGCCCCCGCAGGGCGCGCCGACGGCAGGGCCCGGAATGGACACGCCGCCGCCCTCCGGAGGCCCCGATGCGCCTTGACGACGTCGCGCCGCGAACGCTGCTGCTCGGCGCCGTCGCCGGTTGGGCCTTGCTCGCCTGGGCGCTGGCACTTGCGGGCATGGGCGGCCATCTGCCCGAAGGCGAATCGGGCGCGATCGAAGGCAGCCGCCTGCCGACCCTGCCCAAGGGCGAGGCGACGCCGGCGCTCGGCCCGTATTCGCAGTACGCGGAAATCTCCGCGCGCCCGCTGCTGGCCACCGACCGCCGACCGCATGCGTTTTCGATCGGGCAGCCCAACGGCAAGTCCGACGCGCCGCCGGACTTCGACCTCGTGCTGACCAGCGTGCTCATCAGCCCGCAGGCACGCATCGCGATCGTGCAGAAGCCGGACGGCAGCGCGTACTGGCGGGTGAAGGTCGGCGAGGCGCCGGAATCGCAGCCGGGCTGGATGCTGACCGAGCTGGCCCCGCGCAGCGCCGTGTTCGAAGGCCCGGGCGGCCGCAAGGAACTCGCCCTGCGCATTTTCGACGGCAAGGGCGGCGCCGCGCCGGGCGCACCGACCGGCCTGCCGGTCGACCCGGCACCGACGATGGGCGGCGCCGCGCCGCCTCCGCCCCCCGCGCCCCCGGCCAC